>DATAMS010000309.1:0-2937 GCA_036260495.1 Thermoanaerobaculia bacterium | reverse complement strand
CGCCCAAACGTCGCCCTCACCACACAATCCTCCCGTAATAAAACACCGCCACAACGTGCACGATCGCGAATACCAGCAACAGGATTGTGAAAGGAATGTGGATGTAGAGCCAGAACTCGAGGATGTTCTTATACCGCTGTTGATAAATGAGCCGGATCAACAATTCCTTGCGCTGACGCGACGCAACGAGAAGCTGGCGAAGCTCTTCCTGCTCATCCTTCTGCACGAGGCCGAGTAGATTGGTCCAATCGGCGGGCAGCCCCTTCCCGCGGCGCATGCGTGCGATCAGCAATCGCCATCCTGCCAGCCATCCTGGCGCCGCCTCACGAATGAGTTGATCGTAAATACGTTGAAATGGCGCCGATTTCCCGGACGCGATACGGGCCATCTGTTTGCCCTGTTGATTGAGCTGATCCGAAATTTCGGCAACCGTCAGGTTCGATTCCACCTCGGTCAGCAAGCGCGGCACGGTTACATAAAGAATCGCGCCCAGTATTCCGCTCACGACCACGATCGCAACGAGGATCAGCGTCGCGACGGCGACTTCGTCGTGAAAGCGTCCGCCGGTGTGAAAGATCAGGATGATCAGCACGAGGATGCCAAGGTAGATGTGAGATTGCATCCATTGCTCGATCGTGCCGAAGGTCGATCGATACCAGCGCTTGCGAATGCCGAAGAACGCCAGCAGGAAACAGAGAAAAAAGCCCGCGATCCCGTAAATCAAGCCCATGCGCGAGCCGCCGTGCGGGTATTCGCGCTGCGCATACCAGATGAACGACGCGGTGGCCGCGATCAGCAGCACGAAGAAGATGCGGCGCCAAAGAACGCCACTTCGGGCTATTGGCACGCGCGCTCCTGGGAACGGCGAATGTTGGATGTTGACTGTTGAATGTTGAGTGTTGAACGAGCGCCGCGGCACCTTCGCTCAAAGCGTGTCCATTCAACACTGAACATCCAACATTCAACATTGAACATTTCGTTTCGCCCCTCACCGCTCCCCGCGCGTAATCACCAACTCCTCCAGCGTCGACCGATACTCCTCAGGCGTCAGGCGAATTGCCGCCCCCGTCGGGCAACTGCGCACGCAGGCCGGACCGCCTTTGATTTCGCGACAGAGGTCGCACTTCACGGCCACAGTCTGCTCTACTTCGTTGTGAGCGCTCTTGCCGAACAGCGACGCAACCCATGAGAAGATCGTCTTTTTCGGCTCCTTGTGGATCATGAAGATGTTGCCGTAAGGACAATTGCGCTCGCAGTTACCGCAGCCGATGCAATTGCTCTTGATATAGACCTCGCCTCGGGGATCACGGACGATGGCATCGGGCGGACAGTCGAGCATGCACATCGGGTTCTCGCACTGCCAGCAGGAATTCGGCGCCAGCAGGTTATAGAACTTGATGCCGGTCAATGACAGACGCGCCTGTCCGTCGCGGTGCACACCTTCGCATCCGGCGATGCAATTGCCGCAGCGGATGCATTTGTGCTCGTCGATGATGAGAGTCTGCGTGCCCATGACCACTTCTTCGCGGATCAAATCGCCGAGAATGTTGCCGGAGCCGGGGGTGGCATCGGCGATGAGGCTGGAAATGCGGCGCTCTTCGAGCTTGCGTAACGGCGCTTCGCGCAAGTCAGGATGCGCGGTGAGGAAATTCTTGAAATCGCGTTTTGATAATTTGATCAGATCGGATGGGAAAATCGTCGTTACTGTAGCGGTGCGGTCGGCGTCGGAAAAGAGCGCTGCTTCGCCGAAGAAATTACCCGCCACAAGATAAGAAAGGACAACCTCCTTGTCGCCCGATTTCTTGGAGATTTTCACCATGCCGTTGCGGATCAAATAAAACGCATCGGCCGGATCACCTTCTTTGAAAACGACCGCGTCTTTGGCGAGGTTATTGACGACCGCCAACTCCACCAGCTCGCCAAGCTGCGCCTCGGGGATTCCCGGAAAGAGATAGCCGCCGAACGCACGCAGCAGAAATGCCTGATCGACCAGCGCTTTCGCGCGCGGCGCTGCGCCGAGGAGCTTGAGGATCGCTTTGCGCGGAATTTCGATAATGCGCGTTGCGCCGGCCGCGCGCGCTGTCGCGGTGCGGCGACGGCCGGAGATGAGGCTCATTTCGCCGAAGAAGTTTCCAGCGGTCAGCTCGACGATCTTCACTTCCTCAATCGCCTTTTCCGGCTTCTTCCAAAGCTCGACACGGCCGTCGGCAATGATCAGGAAGTCGTTCGTGTAGTCGTTCTGGCGAATGATGATCTCGCCGTTCGCATACTCACGAACGCGTGCAGAGAGGAACGTTTCGCGCAATTGCTGCTCGTCCGCGGCAGCGAGCAACGGTGCGCGTTTTCGCAGGAACGCGATGCGCTCGCGCACCGTCCCCTCCCAGAACGGCAAGCGCTCTTTGAGCACCGCCTCATCGGCCGGCTCGACTTCGCGTCCCATCAGGTGCTCGACGACTTCGTAGCCCTGATTCATCCCGAGCTTGATGAGATCGCGTCCGCTCGCGGCGCCAATCAGGAAAAGTCCCGGCACGCTCGACTCGTGAACCTGGCTGAGAATGGGCCGCGAGTCTTTCCCCTGGCCGCTGTACGTGATGCCAATCGATTCGAAGAACTTGCGCGGCGCATCGGCACCGAGCTTGAGGAAAATCAGCTCCGCCGCGACGCGCGTTACGTCGCCGCGCACCGTCAGGTCGGCGTAGCCCGGATAGACCTGTTTCACGCTTGCGTTGAAGTAGATCGTCATCTGTCCGGTGGCCTGGCGGCTCAGCACTTCCTTGATCAGGACGTCATTGGCGCGCGTGATCTCGGCGCCGCGCACGATGAGACCGACGCGATTCTCGTCAGCGAGCGCGATGGCAATCTCCAGCGCGGAGTCGCCCGCGCCGACGACGAGGAGATCCTGATCGCGATGCTCGGCCGGATCGACCAGTCGATAAC
>DATAMS010000307.1:0-3908 GCA_036260495.1 Thermoanaerobaculia bacterium | reverse complement strand
GTCGGCGGCGTTTCGCATGCTGAGATCATTTATCCGCAGTACGCCGCCAGACGCGCCGCCCTTCACGTGCCCAAGTTCGCCAAGAGCCGCGAGATACGCGATGCGTTCGCGGCCGAGGAGAAGGATCTGCACATCAGCGGTGCGTCGTTCATGCTGCGCGGAGCGATTACCTGGGCGAAGGAGTATCCGGATGACCCTCGTGTGCCCGAAGCGCTCGCAACGGCGATCAACGGAACACGATGGTCATGCCCTGACAACACGACGTCGAAGTTCGCATCGGCTGCGTTCGACGTATTGCACTCCCGCTACGGCGCGACGACATGGGCACGTCAGACGAAGCATTGGTACGGCGGCCGCGATTAGTGCGACGCCAGCGCCTGCCGCGCCTCCGGCTCGATGACGGTGATCCATAGCGCGTACATCTTCGCGCTGGGATGCAGGCCGTCGGGCGCGATGAGCGTGGGGTCGGTGGCCGCGCGGCGGGAGATTGGCGTCACATCGGCGTAATGCGCGCCGGCGAATGCGGTCTCGTCGCGGGCCACAGCATTGAAACGATCGATCTGCGAAGCGATTTTTGCCCGGTCGCGGTCAACCGCGAAGGGCGTCACGCCCCAATCGGGGATCGAGACGACGACAACGTGTTTGGCGTTTCCGCCCGCGTAGCCGATCGCGCGATGCAACAGCTCGACGAATCCGGCTCGGTATCGATCCCTGTCGCGGTCCCAGTACTGATCGTTGACGCCGATCATCAGCGTTACAAGCGAATACGGCCCGAGCGGTTTCGCGGCGTCGATTCCTGACAAGAGCCGGTCCGTCGTCCAGCCGGTTTTGGCGACGATCTCCGGCTCGCCGACCGGCATCCCCTTCGCGCGCAACGCCTGCGCGAGCTGATTCGGCCAGCGGTCCGCAACGGCCACGCTCTCGCCGATCGTGTACGAATCGCCAAGCGCAAGGACCCGTGCAGGAGACGGTTTGATATTCATGGCGAGCAGGATCGTGGCAGCGGCGATGGCGATCATCACGACAGTCTACGTGACAGAATAACGCCGTGAAAAAAGCCATCCTCTCGCTCTGCCTGGCAGTTATCGCCATCGCTTTGCCGGTCGCCGCTGCCAACTTCGCCAGCGATGAACAGGCATTGCGAAAACTCGACCGCGAGATGGCCATCGCCACGTACATGGCGGACGCGGACTGGTTCCGCGTCCATCTCTCCGACGACTACGTTCGGATCACCAGCACCGGCGAGCTGCAGACCAAAGCAGAGTTGGTCGAATCGATGAAGAAGCGCGGACCTTACATCGAGCCTTACGAAGCGAGCGACGCCCACATCCGCGCTCACGGCAGCACCGCCATCATCACCGGCCGCATCGTGCAACGCTACAAAGAAGCGAACGAACGAGTCATCGCCGAGCTCCGTTACAACGACGTCTGGATCAAAACCGACGAAGGATGGCTCAACATCTCCGGCCAGGTCTCGCCGATATCGATCAAGCGGGAGCGCGTGAAGTAGGACTTGGTATGACACCCCGCTGCTAACCTTTCGCCTTCTCCAGCGTAATTACCCGGCACAGGAGGCAACACCATGACGCGCATTCGCACTGCAGCGCTCGCGGCTGTGATTGGGCTGGCGTCGATCTCCGCCGCGCACGCTGCGATCGACAGTCCCATTCACCGCAACTTCAACGTTCACGGAGGCGGCACGATCACCATCGACGCCGATCTTGGCGACATCAAAGTCACCGCGGGCGCGAGCAACGTCAGCGTCGATGTCATCCGCCGCGCGAAGACATCGAACAGCGAGCGGGCGAACGAACTGTTCAAGGATCTCGACGTCCAGTTCTCGCAGGCGCAGAACGACGTTCACATCCACGCGCGTTACAACCATCCCACCTCCTGGTTTCATTGGAACAACGACCTCGAAGTGCGCTTCGTCGTCAATGTTCCTGCGCAGTACAACGTCGATCTCACAACCTCGGGCGGCGGCATCGCCGTCTCCGATCTCGCCGGGCGCGCAAAAGTCCGCACTTCCGGCGGCGATGTCGCCCTCGGCAGAATCGACGGCATCGTCGACGCGTACACATCGGGCGGCGACGTTTCGATGACCAGCTCTCACGCGGCCGCAACACTCTCCACATCAGGCGGCGACATCAAAGTTGGCGACGCCGCCGGATCGCTGACTGCCAAGACCTCGGGTGGCTCGATCGACATCCGCCGCGCGTCCGCCGATCTGAAGGCGCATACATCGGGCGGATCGATCGAGATCGGCGACGCAGGCGGCGCCGTCGATGCCTCGACCTCGGGCGGCTCGATCAAAGCGCACCTTTCACGTCAGCCGCACGCCGACTCGCGATTCTCGACCTCGGGCGGCGGAATCACGATCCATGTCGCGCCAAACGTTGCGCTCGACATCGATGCGCACACGAGCGGAGGCGACGTCGCCTCGGATGTTCCGGTCACGATTCAGGGCAAGCAGGACGACTCATCGTTGAACGGGAAACTGAACGGCGGCGGACCGAAGCTCGTGCTCCGCAGCTCGGGTGGCGATATCCGGCTTGAGCGTTAGCGAAATGTAATTCAGCCGGCCGCGAGAATTGCTTTCGCGGCGGCGCGTGCGCTGGCAAAGGCGGCGTCCGAAAGGATGCCGCCTTCATCGACCCAATCGCCGGCGACGTAGAGGCCACGCACCGGCGTGACCGCTTTCATTCGCGTCGTGGCTCCATCCGGCTGCACGAGCGCATTCGAGACCGTCATCGCGGGAAGAAAACGGCGATGTACGACGAGATCGCGCCAGCCCGGCTGCAACTCATCGACGATCGCTTCCAACTCTGCTTCCGACCCGCCGTCGCCGTAGTGACCAACGTGAAGCAGCGCGCCACCTTTGGGCGTCAACTGCGCCCACGCCGAGTGCACGGAAAAGTAGTGTGGCTTGTCGAGCCCGAGGGCGAAGGTGTTGTGCGGCTGCGGCAGTTTGGAAAGGGCGATGTCTAGCGACGACATCACGACGGCCGTCGTTTCCGGCCAATCGACATCGCGAACCAACTCGCGTGCGGTCGATGGATCGACGGCCAGGAGGACGGTATCGGCGGGGATGCGCGTTCCCTTGTCGGGATCGGACATGTCGGGCATGACCAGCGACATCGTGTCCTTGCGGTCCTCGACTTCGAGTCCGCCGAGCTCCACGCCTCGCACGGCGCCGCCTTCGTGTTCGACGCTGACGACGCGCGAGCTGGTCACGAAATTCACGCCCGACGCCACCGCGGCGCTGTGCAGCGAATCGACGATCTTCTGCCAGCCTTCGTCGATGTAGACCACGCCGCGAATCGAAAGCCGCAATTGCGCAAGCGCGGAAGCGGCGCTCTGAAGATCGGGCCGGTCGCTGTACGTGGCGAGCCGGAAAAGCGCTTCGAGCAGGAGCCGCACGCGTTCGTCGGACGCGTTTGCATCGATCCACTCACGCACGGTCATCGACGCGTACGGCTTCGGGTCGATCCGGCGAATGCGCAGAAGGAGCATCAGCATCTGCATCTTTGCTTTGAGTCCGAAGAGCGACGTCGTCAGGATCGACAGGAAGCTTCCGGGAAATTTGAAGCGTTGCGTGCCCAGCATCGCGACGCCGCGGACCTTGGGCACACCGCCGCGGACAGGGATGCCGAGCTCGCGCAGGACGTTCCAACCGTGTCCGGCGCGGAAGAAGGCGTGAGGCCCGAGGTTGAAACGATAGCCGTGGCGGAGGTGCGTCACTGCACGGCCGCCGAGGTAGCGGCGGCGCTCGAAAATCGTGACGGTCCGTCCGGCGCGGGCGAGATAGACGGCAGCCGAGAGTCCAGCCAGACCGCCGCCAACGATGATCACATTCTTCGACACGGTGAAGTTAGATGCTATCGCGATTTGGGTTGGGTTGGTGGGTG
>DATAMS010000287.1:0-2333 GCA_036260495.1 Thermoanaerobaculia bacterium | reverse complement strand
CCCGAATCGATAGCCGCGCGTCCTTGGCTGTCACAATCCCGACGTTGTGGTAGTAGGCCGCAAACCGCACGACGTCGCCGGGCGCCACGATGACTGCATCGGACCAACATGAGTACTCGCAGTACGGCGTCTGAGTGACATTGCGCACCTGGAGCAGCGACCGATCCTGACGGAGAAGGTTCCACACGGGCGTGCTGGCATGCTGTTCAAACGTGTCGCGATACGCTTGCCGAAATGCGACATAGCTCTCATCGTCGCCATCTCGTGGCTTCACGATGTCAATGTGGTTTCGGGCAATTGGATCCGGTCGCGTATTGCAGAGATGACGCGCGCTCTCGCGCTGCACGACGATTGTGCCCATCGTCGGAAGCAACTCGTAGGCACAGTAAGAGAGCGTCGTTTTTGCATAGGGCGAGCTACTCCACTGCGCTTCCCACACGCCTAGCACGCCCGCGTCATCCGTCGTCATCTTGCGCATGTCACTCAACTGGGGATTGTCGGAAATAAGGCGCGCGAGACTCGCGACGTCGCTGCCCGTCGTCGGCGTGCTGAAGAAGTACATCATACGAACGCGCTCGGGCGGCATCTCGCGGTACTTGAGGAGATACGCGCGGGCAACGAGTCCGCCCATGCTGTGCGCGACAAAAATGATCTCGTCATGGTTGGCAACAACGTTGTCGTTATTAAGATAGCGACGGAGGTGATCTGCCAACTCATCGATCGTATAGCTCTGTCGAAGTTTCGGCGTATCGAACTGGTGGACCCATATGTCAGCACCCGCGAACGTTTCGTCTGCCGCAACGAGCGCGGGAAAGTAGGCACCGCTCGCATGGTTTTGCCATGTGCTCGTCCCGTCACCGAAGACGCCGTGGATGAAGATGATGACTCGTTTCGCGTGGGTGTTTCGGTCGCCGCGCAGATAGCCAGGGGGTTTGAAGACGACGGTTCCGGTCTTTCCCGGTGATATCGCAGGCGACAATGCAGGAGTGCGGGCGCACCCAAAATTCAGGAGAACGCAGAACGCGGAAAACAGGAATTCGTAAGATTTCTTCACACTCTAGGAGTGTCAAAACAGGACATAGTCCTACCCTCAAAGCCGAGGCAACGGTGCTTGGATGTGACGGCCAGCATCCGATTAGTTCGCGACGGGAGTCCGAAGATTCGCCGCTCCGCCTACTTCATTCTTACTCCCGTCCCCGATCTCCGCGAGGCCGCTCATCTATCGGATCTGCGATGCTTCCGAGCGGACCGCATACGGCCCGGCACCAAGCATCCTTTATCGAGACAACGCCCCGCTGGCGGGGAAGCACTGCTCGAAGTGTGTGAGATTCATCTATCGAACGGCGCGGCAGTGCTCTTCAGCAACGCTGTCGCGCCGTGTAGTATCCCTGCATGACAAGTCCCGCCATCGCCGCTGGGCAAGAGGGCGCCCGCTACCAGTACAGATTTTTTTGGCACGCGGCGCTGCCCATGCTCTACGTCGATCCTCCACGGGTCGACAAGGTCGTCATGGAGCATCGTGGCGTTGCGGCGGTCGACGACGTCGTTGTCTACTACACGACGCCGGGAGTTGCGGACGCGGAGCGGCTGGTACGGATCGACTACTACCAGCTCAAGTTCCACGTCGCACAATCAACGTGCATCGCGTCATCGGATCTCATCGACCCAGCCTTCACCAGCACTACGCAGTCACTTCTCTGGCGGTTCGCGGAGTCGTGGAAAGCACTCCGGGCGGGCGGTACGAGTATCCGTCTCAACTTCGTCACGAATTGGAGTTGGTGCGCTGATGATGCGCTGCCCCCTCTCGTCCGGGATTCTGGCGCGCTGCACGAAGATTTCCTCACGAGCTCTGCGGGTTCCAAGATCGGAAAAGTGCGAACGAGCTGGCGTACGCACCTGACCCTCCTCGATGACGCCGAGTTTGCAGCGTTCATTCGCGAGCTGCGCTTATGCATGCGCGCGGTCTCGCAGAGCCAGGCGGAGGAGTGGCTGGCCGATCGGTGCGATCTAGCTGGGTTGCGCCGGCCGAATCCGGCCGAGAATCACAACCCGTACGATGACTTGGCGGGCCGACTCCTCGCGCAAGGCCGCCGCGAGTTCACTCGCGACGAGCTTGCAACGCTCGTGGAGCGAGAGAACCTGCGCATCACTACGGAGCCGCCATTTCGCTCCACCTGCGCCATTCGTTCGTTCCGGCGCTTCGCGCTCGTACCTGAGACGGACGCTCGCCTCATCGTGGATTTGACACCGCTCTTTCGCGGCCGTGATCCGGTGAACGACGAGGTATGGTCGAAGAAGATTCGCGAGCAGTTGGAAGAGATACTTCCGCAAAT
>DATAMS010000257.1:0-2210 GCA_036260495.1 Thermoanaerobaculia bacterium | reverse complement strand
GCCGTATCAGGCGCCGAGGGATTACTGAGGTGACAGTCGAGCCGATCGCTGTACCCACCCGGACCGTGACCGGTGAGTTACCAGTCCGCAAAGCGCCCGTGGCCGAGAAGGCGAAGTTTCCGTTGGTCTGGAAGCTCTTTGGTCTGACCGCGCTCCTCATCGTGATCGTCGTCGGAATCGCGATTGGAATCACGATTCAGCGCGCGAACGCCATCGCCCGGACGACCGTCGATAAGTCGATCGCCAGCGCCGCAAAGCTGTTCAAAGAGCTGGAGCGGCAGCGTCTCGGAAGACTCTCGCTCAGCGCTGAGTTCCTCGGGCGGGACCCCTCGTTCGTGGCCTACATGGAGCACGCCATGACCGGGGCAGCCGAGGTTGCGGCGCCAGCGGCTGGAGCACCGGCGGGAGCGAAACCTCCGGCTGCGCCGCAAACGGTGCCGCCAGCCGTGCCGGCACCTGCGGCCGCTCCATCGATCGATTTCGCAGACATCCTCGACCAACTGAATCAACAGAAAGAATCGCTGCACAGCGACCTGATGATCGTGCTCGATGGTCAGGGCCGCGTTCTCTCGCGCACGGATCGTCCCGCGTTGTCCGGCGACAAGATGGAAGACCTCTACGTGACGACGCCGATGGTGAAGCAGCTCGTCGACGACGCTTCGATCAATGTCGTCACTGGTGTGATCTCGACCGGAGGTCATCTCTATCACGCGGCGATGGCGCCAATGAGTCTTGGTACAAACAACGTCCGCATCGGATATCTCATCAACGCCTACGCGATCGATGAGGTCTTTGCGAATCGCATCGCTGAGTCGACCAATGCGGGGGTCATTTTCGCGCCTGCGGACGCATCGAATCCGCCTGTGCGCTCGACGGACGCGCCGATTTTCAACATGGCGCAGATGAGCGGCGTCGCGCCAATTCTGAAGAACGGGAAAGACGTTCAGCCCGCCACGATCGAGATTGAGCGCAGCAAGTACGTGATGACCGGCGGACCGCTGCAATCTGTGGTGACGGCCGATCAGAAAAACGGCGCCAGCCAGCCGATCGGCGCCGCAGTCTTTCTTCGTTCGCTCGACGTGGAGTTGAAGCCGTTCAAGGACATCGAGAGTGCTCTCCTTGCCGGCGGCGGCGGCGCGCTCCTCCTCGCGTTCATCTTCTCGTGGCTGATCGCAAAACGGCTCACACATCCGATTGAAGAGCTGGCCGGTATCGCCCAGGCGGTGACCGGCGGCGACTACACGGTCCATCCGCCCATCGATCGCAGCGATGAAGTCGGCATCCTCGGGCGCTCCTTCGCCAAGATGATTACGGCCCTTCGCGACAAGGCAGAAATCGAAGAGCTTTACGAGCAGATGGCCGCGAAGTCTCAGGAGCGGGAAGTGGCCGGTACGCAGCCGCAAAGCGAGGCAGCGAAGCTCGACGAAGGGACCCTGCTCGTTACCGATTTGCGCGAGTTGCCGGCTACGGTCGGCGAAGGCGACGCCGCGAATGTCATCGCTGCGGTCAGCCGCGTGATGAAGATTCAGGAGGCGGAAGTGGCGCGGCAGGATGGTTTCGTCCGCGAGATCATCGGCCACCGGCTCGTCAGCGTTTTCCGCGGCGACCGCGGGATATTGCACGCCATCCGGGCCGCGCGCGCGATCAACGAAGAATTGGCCACGATGGGCGAGGGACACATGACCATCGGTGCGGGCATCGCCACGGGTGAGTTCGTGACCGGTTCCGTCGAGCTCGAAGGCGACACCGGCATCGCCATCGTCGGCAACGCTCCACTGCTGGCGATGCTCTTCGCGTGGCATGCGCCCACTGGTTACGCCTACATTTCGTACGAAACGGCGCAGGCAGCGGGCGGCGAGATTCTCTCCTCGTCGACCGCGGAGCAGGTGCAGCTCAAGTGGCTTCCACAGCCCTTGCCGGTTGCGTCGTTGCCGCTGGTTGCGCTGACGACGAACATGATGCGTGCGATCGGGCAGGCGTCCAGCTCGATGGCCACGATGCGCATCGGCGAGACTCCTCCGGGCCTGACCATGCCGGGAATCGCCGCGCAGGAATTGACACCTGGCAGCCTGTTCGCCAATCGATACCGCATCGATCAGATCATCGGGCGCGGCGGGATGGGCGTCGTTTACAAGGCTGTCGATACCCAGCTCGACGAGACGGTGGCCATCAAGACGCTGCCCGGAGACGTGATGTCGCGTTCTCCCGAG
>DATAMS010000253.1:0-1560 GCA_036260495.1 Thermoanaerobaculia bacterium | reverse complement strand
CAGCAGAATCAACCGCGCTCGGCGTGCATCCTCGGCCCGCACCATCCTGCTCCGGGCTCGGCTCTCCAGTTCTTCCTGATCCGACCGCTTGAGTACCAGCTTCTCCATGCAGTTGAGAACAACAGTTTACTGGTCCCAATTACACGTTTACACTCCACTAGAGCGGGTGTCGGTTTTCGGGGGTCGGGGGTCGGAGACAAAACAAATCGTTCCGCGCGGAGAGGCGGAGAACGCTCACGCGAAGGCGCGAAGCCGCGAAGAGGTTGATAGGCTCTTTTCTTCGCGCCTTCGCGCCTTCGCGTCTTCGCGTGCGCTCTCCGACTCCCGACTCCCGACACGCGACTCCCACACCAGCTATCATCCCCCGCGCATGATGCACTTCCACAATGGGGACGTCTCGGCGATGCTGGCGCGGCGGGCGGGGGTGCCGGGGCGGCATGTGCCGTTTCATGAATCGCTCGTGGGCGGGCCGGTGCAGCCGAGTCTTCCGCTGCACGAGTTGGTGGAAGTGCGGGCGGCGTTTCTTTCCGAGCAGTATGGCGAGCATCTTCTGCGGGTTCGCAACGAGTTGCTCGAGCAGGAAAATGTGATCGATCGCGCGCATGAGGAAGAGGAAGTCGTCCTTTGGTTCGAGCACGATCTCTACTGCCTCGTGCACCTTCTCTATTTTTTCTCGCGCCTCTCAAAAGTGCGGCGCATCTCGCTCATCTGGTGCGCGGAGCCGCTGGGCGCGCAATCGGAGGAGGACATCTTTGCGCGGTTTGATTCGCGCGCCGCGGTCACGCCTTCGATGAGCACGGCGGCGAAGCTGGCGTGGAGCGCGTTCACATCGAGCGATCCGACGTCGCTCAATCGGTTTCTGAGCGCGGACGTTGCCGACTTTCCGTTTCTTCGCGAAGGCTTTCTGCTTCACGCCTCGCGCTTCCCGTCAACGTTCAACGGTCTGGGCGAAGTGGAGCGCCGCGCGGTCGAAGGCATCGATGCCGGCGCGGGCGATTTCGCCTCGCTCTTTCCGCGCTTCGATTCGAAGCCGCCGCGTTTCGGATTCGGCGACGGCGAGTTTCTGCGGCATCTCAAGCATCTCGCCAGCGCGGCCGTGCCGGTCATCACGATCATCGGCGAAGAGAAAGCGAATCCGCCCAAAGCGCTCTTCACGCTGACGCCGGCGGGGCGCAACATGATGGAAGGGAAGATCGATTTCGTCGAGATCAACAATCCGAATTTCTGGCTCGGCGGCGCGCACCTGACACGCGAAAGGATGTGGCGATGGGACGCCGAACGGCGCCAGATCGTGCCGAACCAGCCTGCCGCCTCATAAGGTTCGAGGCTGCGGATGATGTGGCGCTGGCCGGCCTGTTGTACGAGCCGCCGCGCGCAACCACGCGCGCCATCATCTGGCTGCACGGCCTCGGCGGGTCGGTCTTCGAATCGGGACGCACGAATCTTCTCGCGCAAACGTTCATTGATCGCGGGATCGCCTTCTTCCCGTTCAACAACCGCGGCTCCGGACTCGCCCGACGCGCGGGCTCCACGCTGGGCGGCGCAGCATTCGAGCGGATT
>DATAMS010000229.1:0-6299 GCA_036260495.1 Thermoanaerobaculia bacterium | reverse complement strand
CTCGTGCAAGTTCCGAAGCCATGTCTGATTCCCCGAAACGGCGCCATTAGCGGTCGCCTCGATAATTTGAAAGATGCGCACTGTGACAACCTTATTCCCAGGCCAAAATGGCGATCGCATCGCCGGTGGCACTCAAGACAGCACCCGGCCTGTGCCCGGCAACGTACTTCCAGAGTTGGATGCCAGCATCGCAATCAAAGCATCGTGCATCGCTGGCTAGAACGAGCCTTGCTGGACCGTCGTGAAGATCGATCATGAGAGCTCGCTACACAAAATGGCGGAGCGGAATCTCCGCCACATGGCCGCGCCAATCAAACGACGCTCGGGTACCGCCAGCAGAAGCATCCACGCAAGGTAGATGACCCCGTAACAGACGTTTGCGAAGACAACACCGCGAATGCCGAGCCAGGCAGCGCCGGCAACATTCAGTACCGCCCCGAGAAGGCCGGTGACGATTTGCGGGACCACCAGCATTTGAGTGCGCATCCTGCTCATGAGGACAAGCGCTGCCACTTGGCCGGCAGCAAAGAACCCGCCGGCCAGGATCATCAACGGCATGAGCGGGATTACCGAACGGTACTGCTTGCCGAGAAACAAGCTGAACAGGGGGTCACCGAACACAGCCGCCAGTAACGTTCCCCCGGCCGTCATGACCAGAAAAAAACCGACGGCAAGGAAAGTGAGCTTCTGCGCTCCGCGAAGGCGAACCGGGTCAAGACCATTCCCCGCCTTTTCGAAAACGATTGGACTGATGAGCTGCACGAACACTCCCGACACCAGCACGACCGGCTGAAACCCGAGCTGCAGAAGAACGGCGTACAACCCGATGTCGCGCGCCGAGCGAAAGATCTGCAGGCCCCACCGGTCGCTCGATTGTTGCAGCCACGGAAAAATCGCGAAAATCATGAACGGTGTCGCATAGTGTTGAATCCGCCTGGCCCAGTCAGCGATGCTCTCGTCGCCCGCCGGGAGAGAGATTGCACTGCGATAACGGGCGCGGAAGAAAGTGTACTGTGACAGCAACACGAAGGCAGTCGTGGCAAGGTATCCGAGCATGGCCGCCGAGCTGGTAGGACCGAGCAGCCAGACCGCCGGCAGGATGCAGAGAAAACCCCAACGGCTGATCGCTTGATGCCATGCGGTGATTGCCCGCTGACGCGCGGCGCTCTGCAGCGCATCGAGAGCTCGTTCGTATCCTGTGAGCAGAGCGACCAGCGATGCCGTAGCCACCAGGACCACCCATTTCCACGATCCAATGGTGCTCAAAAACAAGGTACTGGCTACAGTCAGCGCCAAGACCACGACGGTGACTCGACTAAGGAGACGGCGAGCGCCAAGAACGAAAGCCGGCAAATGCTCCGCCTCTGCTGCTGCGGCAAAGAACCGTAACATCCCCTGTTGCAGAGGTCCGAAAAGGAGAGTACTCACAATAGCTGACGTCGCCATAACCAGCGAGATCTCGCCATAAACCGATGGACGGAGGACCGACGTCAAAATGCGGACGCCAATCAAACTACCGAGCATTCCGAAGCCTTGCCCAGAAGCGATCCACGACAACTCAGCAGTCAACCGCCGATAGTTTTGAACCATTGCCCGCGCTAAGAACTACACATTACGCATTTCGAAGATCCAGGCGAATCGAGGAAAGATGAAGATGACGTTTCCTCAGATCAGGGCGAATAAACAATCGAAGAAACTCTGGGCCTGGACGCCGGTTCTTCGTCATTGACGAGCGGGGAATCATGGCCGCCCCGATGCAGTGACGTTTTGTTCGTACCACCCAATCGTTTTGCGCAGTCCCTCGTCGAGCCCGGTCTGGGCCCGGAATCCGAATTCGCGCTCGGCTCGTGTGACATCGAGCATGCGTCGCGGCTGACCGTTTGGCATCGCGCTATTCCAGACGAGCTCGCCCGAGTACCCGATCTCATTCGCGATCAGCTCTGCGAGATTCCGAATCGAGACTTCCTCGCCACGCCCAAGGTTCACGGGCTCGGGGGAATCGTACTTCTCCGCAGCCGTCACCATTCCCTCGGCGGCGTCCTCAACGTAGAGGAATTCTCGCGTCGGAGAGCCGTCACCCCATAGCTCGACCCGCTCATCACCACGTTCCCTGGCTTCGTGAAACTTTCGAATCATGGCCGGTATCACGTGGCTCGATTCAAGATCGAAGTTGTCCCCGGGACCGTATAGGTTGACCGGAAGGAGGAAGATGCCGTTGAATCCGTACTCCTGCCTGTAGGCTTGGAGCTGCACGAGCAACGCTTTTTTTGCGATGCCGTATGGTGCGTTCGTCTCTTCAGGATAGCCATTCCAAAGATCGTCTTCCCGAAAAGGCACTGGAGTGAATTTCGGATACGCGCAAATCGTACCCAGGCAGACGAATTTCTCGACGGCTGCGAGACGCGATTCCTCAATGAGCTGAATTCCCATGATGGCGTTGTCGTAGAAGAAACGCCCGGGGTGGAGCCGGTTCGCGCCGATTCCACCGACCACTGCTGCCGCATGGATTACCAGGTTCGGCTTCTTCTCGACAAGGAACTGTCTGATGGCACTGGCGTCGCGAAGGTCGAGCTCCTTTGTGGGCGGCGTCAGAATCTCGGCAGGTCCTTTGCGGGCCAGCGCGGTCCGAATAAAGCGTCCCAGGAAACCGCCGCCTCCCGTCAATAAGACGCGGCGGTCATGCCAGAACTCGTGGCTGACGGCCATCACGAGTGTATCCCCTCGGCAGAAGGCCGGGAAACAGCACGCGCTTCTCTCAGGTGTGCCTCATCCGCGGCCAGTTCCAGGTCTGCGTCAACCATCAACTCCACAAGCCGTTCGAAAGCGGTTGATGGCGTCCAGCCCAGCTTCTCTTTTGCCTTCGTAGCGTCGCCGAGGAGCAAATCGACTTCAGTCGGACGAAAATAGCGAGGGTCGATCTCAATGACCGTTTTTCCGCTCTGTGTCTCAATACCCTTTTCCCCGGCGCCAGTTCCGCGCCACTCGAGGTCCATGCCGGCGCGAGCAAACGACAAAGCGCAGAACTCGCGGACCGTCCGTGTCACGCCGGTGGCGATCACGTAGTCTTCGGGCTCGTCTTGCTGCAGCATCCGCCACATCGCGTCGACGTAATCTTTGGCGTAACCCCAGTCCCGCTTCGCATCGAGATTGCCGAGGTAGAGTCTCTCCTGAAGACCGTGCTTGATCCGGCCTACTGCCCGTGTGATCTTGCGCGAGACGAATGTTTCGCCGCGGCGTGGCGACTCGTGGTTAAAGAGAATGCCATTGACAGCGAAGAGGCCATACGCTTCGCGGTAATTCACAGTCATCCAGTATGCATACATTTTCGCCACACCATAAGGACTGCGCGGGTAAAAAGGCGTCGTCTCCCTCTGTGGAGTCTCCATCACCTTTCCAAACATTTCTGACGAGGATGCCTGATAGAGACGGGGCCGGATCTCGAGCTCGCGAATGGCCTCGAGCAGGCGCGCCGACCCTAGACCGGTGACCTCTCCGGTGTACTCGGGCGTGTCGAAGGAGACCTTGACGTGACTCTGTGCGCCGAGGTTGTAAATCTCCTCCGGGTTGACGATCCGAAGGATTCGGTTTAGCGACGAGGCGTCGTTGAGATCGCCGAAGTGAAGTATGAGCTTCCGGTCAGCATCGTGGGGATCCTGGTAAAGTTCGTCAATACGCTGTGTATTGAACGAAGATGACCGGCGGATGACGCCGTGGACCTCATAGCCCTTTTCAATGAGCAACTCGGCCAGGTAGGACCCATCCTGTCCAGTGATCCCGGTGACGAGAGCTCTCTTCCGACTCGTACTCGCGCTCGACATAGTCATTTTGTTTCGATTCCAATTGGGCCGCGGTCACGCGGCGTGATCCTGAGATTACTGCGGAACATTGTAGACTCCCTGAGCAACGCGCTGAATGCGATCAAGGCCTATCAAACGGGCCGCTTGCAACTCGACCCGTTACGCGGAACGACCAGTTTCGGCGGCAAGGTTCCGAACCTCGTCGGTTAGCGTCTCGATCTCCCTCGAGAGGAGGTCATACTCCGAGATCTTCCGTCGAAGGAATGCATACGTTACGTTGATTTTTTCCTCAATACCCTGGGGCGTCAGAATGTACGCGTAGGCCGACTTGCGTTTGCTCGTACTGAAAGTGCGAACCTTGAGCAACCCCTTCTCCATGAGCGCGCGGAGGCAATAGTTTGCCTTGCCAAGGCTGACACCAAGCTCATTGGCAAGCTCGCGTTGGGTGACCTCAGGATGATCCGCGACGTATTTGAGGATGCGATAGCGGACTTCCTGGTTGAGAGCGGGAATCATGTTGTTCAATGGTTGAATGGAGAGATTGAAGCGTTAGAAACGGTCGAAAGCAAGAGAAACCGGGCACTTCGTGAAGTGCCGCCGCGATTGCAGGAGTGAAAAAGAAATCATTGAATCGCGCCAGCCTTAAGCGATCGATGATTCTGCCGCCGCCAGCGGAGTGTTCCCGGACTGCTCATTACCGTAGAACCCTCGATACCACTCCACAAATCGGGCGATGCCGGTTTCAATCGACGTGTTGGGGCGAAAGCCGGCAGCGTTCTCAAGATCCGAAACGTCGGCCATCGTCGAGGGAACGTCGCCCGGCTGCATCGGCAGCATGTTCAGTGTGGCGGTTTTGCCGAGAGCTTTTTCCAGTGCGGCGATGCAGTCTAAAAGCGGCACGGGACAGTTGTTGCCGATGTTGAAAACCCGATACGGCGCGTAACTGGTGGCCGGATCGGGACTTTCGCGCAGCCAGGCAGGATTCGCGACAGGCACATGGCCGAGAACGCGGAGCACGCCTTCGACAATGTCGTCGATGTAGGTGAAGTCGCGGATCATTTCGCCGTTGTTGAAGACCGGGATCGGCTCGCCCGCCAGAATGCCGCGCGTGAACTTGAAGAGCGCCATATCGGGCCGGCCCCACGGTCCGTAAACGGTAAAGAAGCGCAGGCCGGTCGTGGGCATCCCGTACAAATGCGAGTACGAGTGCGCCATCAGCTCATTAGCCTTCTTCGTCGCGGCATAGAGGGAGATGGGATGGTCGACGCTGTCGTGTTCGGAGAAAGGCTGCGACACGTTCGCGCCGTACACAGAGCTCGACGACGCATATACGAGATGTTCGACGGCGTTGTGGCGGCAGCCCTCGAGGATATTGAGAAATCCTTCGATGTTGCTCGTCACATATGAATGCGGATTCGTCAGTGAGTACCGAACGCCTGCCTGGGCGGCAAGGTGGATGACGCGCCGTGGCTTCTCATCCGCGAAGGCCGCTGACATGGCCGCGCGATCGGCAATGTCAGCCAGTAGAAATCGAAAATTCGGATACGGGCGCAGCAGATCCAGCCGCGCCTCCTTCAGCGCCGGATCGTAGTAGTCGTTGAGATTGTCGATCCCGAAAACGGTTTCGCCACGATCGAGAAGGCTCCTCGAAACGTGGTACCCAATGAAGCCGGCGGCGCCAGTGACGAGAATCATGCTTTGTATAGCCGTCCGTTCGTTACAGCGGATGAGGGAACGATGTTGCGTGTATCGACGACGATTTTCGCATCGCGATAAAGACCTGGCTCTTTGAACTCATTGTGCGCCGTCGAGATTACGATGGCGTCATAACCAGCGAACGACTCTGGCGTGCAGGCGACCGACGCCAGGTGCAGATCGTGTTTGCGCCCGCGGCGTGCCACACGGATGTGCGGGTCACAATAGGCGATCTCGGCGCCGCGCTCGCGAAGGAGATCCAGAATCTCGAAACTGGGAGATTCGCGGTCGTCGTCGATTCCGGCCTTGTACGAAAGTCCCAGAACGAGCACTCGCGCGCCTTTCATGCTTTTTCCAGCGTCATTGAGAGCGGCGGAGGTCTTCTCGACTACATAGCGCGGCATCGACGTGTTCACTTCGCCGGCCAGCTCGATGAAGCGGGCCCACACGCCATGCTCCGCGGCTTTCCACGTGAGATAAAACGGATCGAGCGGAATGCAGTGGCCACCCAGGCCGGGTCCGGGCTCGAACGGCATGAACCCGAATGGCTTGGTCTTCGCGGCGGCAATGACTTCCCATATGTCGATGCCCATCCGATCGAATACGACTTTCAGCTCGTTGACCAGCGCGATGTTGACGGAGCGGAAGATATTCTCGAGCAGTTTCGCGGACTCCGCCACCTCGGCAGATGCAACCGGTACTACCTGATCGACGACGGCACCGTAAAGCGCAGCAGCAGCGTTTAATGATGGGCCATCGATTCCGCCAACAACCTTGGGAATCGTCTTGGCGGAGTAGATCTCGTTG
>DATAMS010000242.1:0-3406 GCA_036260495.1 Thermoanaerobaculia bacterium | reverse complement strand
ATCGGTCCGATCGCTGATCTCTTCTCCCCGAACTCTCACTTCACCAGGAGAACCAATGACCATACCCGAAGCAATCATCCTCGGCCTCGTTCAGGGCCTGACCGAATTCATCCCCGTCAGCTCGACGGCGCATCTCCTGATCGTGCCGTCCGTTCTCGGCTGGGGCGATCCGGGCGCAGCGGTGTCGGCGGTGATTCAGTTCGGAACGCTGCTGGCGGCGATCATCTATTTCTTCGGCGACATCGTGCGCCTCATCGGCGGTTTCTTTCGCGGACTGATCTCGCGCCGCCCGCTGGCGGATGTGGACTCGCGCGAAGCATGGCTCGTCGTCATCGGCACGATCCCCATCGTCATCCTCGGGCTGCTGTTCAAGAAGCACATCGAGTCGACGTTTCGCGGACTCTGGATCGTGACGACGATGGTGATTGTGGTTGCGATCCTGATGCAGATCGCCGAGGCGTATGCGAAACGGCGGCAGATGCGGGGATTCGACGACATGACCGTCACTGACGCCGTTGCCATCGGACTCGGGCAGTGCCTCGCGCTGATCCCAGGCTCGTCACGCAGCGGCTCGACGATCATGCCGGCGATCTTCCGCGGCATTGACCGGCCGACTGCGGCGCGCTACTCGTTCTTGTTGTCGATTCCGGCGGTGGGCGGCGCGGGCGTCCTCGAGCTGTTCAAAGAACGCCACGCCCTCGGCGCCCTCGGCTGGACGCCGATCGCGGTCGCCATCGTGGTGGCATTCATCTCCGGCTACGCATCGATCTGGTTCCTGATTCGCTACCTGCGCACGCACACGACCCACGTGTTCATCTATTACCGGTACGTGCTGGGCGCAGCGATGATCGCGATGCTGATGACGCACTACCTGAAGTGAGTTTTACGTAGGTAGGTTTACGTAGGTCGGTTTACGTAGGTCGGACTCTCCAGTCCGACTCCGCGACTTGTCGGACTAGAGAGTCCGACCTACGTAAAACCTAGCGTCTTGTCGGACTGGAGAGTCCGACCTACGTAAAACTCACTCTTCGAGCACTTGTATCTCCGGGATGTTGCGGTACTTCTCCGCGTAATCGAGGCCGTAGCCAATCACAAACTTCGGTTCGATCGAGAAGCCGATGTAGTCCGCTTTGAACTCGACTTTGCGCGCGGCCGGCTTGTCGAGGAACGTCGCCGTGCGCACTTCTTTCGCGCCGCGATCGAGCTTGATGTAGCGGAAGACTTCCTTCATCGACAGGCCGCTGTCGATGATGTCTTCGATGATCAAGACCGTGCGGTCGCGCATATCGAGCTGCGGCTCTTTCAGGATCGTGACGACGCCGGACGACGTTTTCTGATTGCCGTACGACGAGATCTGGATGAAGTCGAGGGCGACGTCGAATCCGATCTGCCGCATCAAGTCGCTGCAGAAAAACATCGCGCCTTTCAGCACGCACATCGCGATGAGATCGCTGCCGGCGAGGTCTCTCGTAATCTCCGCGCCCATTTCCGCTACACGCCGGTCGATATCAGCCTTGGTGAACATCGTCGTTTGCGCCATGGCTGCGGATTCTACGATTACAATTCGCCGCTGTGAAAATCTATCGCTTTCTCCACGACGGCACTCCGACGGTTGGCGTGGCCAAAGACGGCCATCTGACGATCTACTCCGGCAATTCGGCGACGGCGCTCGGCGAGGCAACAGGTGATTCCGTGGCGCTGTCTGAAGCGCAATTACTTGCTCCTGTCGATCCCCGAAAGATCGTCGCGGTCGGCCGCAACTACGCCGAGCACGCCAAGGAGCTCGGCAATGAAGCCCCATCAGAGCCGATCATTTTTCTGAAACCGTCGACAGCCGTTCTTTCTCCGAATGGACTCATCGTCCGCCCGCCGCAATCGCAGCGCGTCGACTTCGAGGGAGAGCTGGCCATCGTCATCGGCAAGAGCGCGCGGAACATCGCCGCCGCCAACTGGCGCACCGTCGTCCTCGGCTTCACCTGCGCCAACGACGTCACCGCCCGCGATCTGCAGAAAAAGGATGTGCAGTTCACCCGCGGCAAGAGTTTCGATACCTTCTGCCCCCTCGGCCCCTGCATCGAAACCGACCTCGATCCATCTGCGCTCTCGCTTCGCACGCGCGTCAACGGCGAGGTCAAACAGAACGGCAACACGCGCGACATGGTCTTCCACTGCGGCGCCATCATCGAGTTCATCACGTCGGTGATGACGCTCGAACCAGGCGACGTGATCCTGACCGGCACTCCCGCCGGCGTCGGCCCGCTGGCGGCGGGAGATCGCGTCGAGGTCGAGATCGAAGGAATCGGTGTCCTGCAAAATGTTGTCGCCTAGGAGTGCGGGCGTCTCGCCCGCAGCCATCGGGCGTCCCGCCCGATGGCGTGTTGCCCGATTGTGTTTAACAGCAGGATGACGCCCTGGAAACCCTCCGCGACGACCTCCTCCGCCTCTTCCCGCGCCTTCGCACTCTTCCCGCGGATGCGTACGTCGTCGGCGGCGCGGTCCGCGATCTGATCTTCGGCGCCGCGCCCGCCGACGTCGATGTGGCGTGTCTCGATCCGCTCGCCTGCGCCCGCGCGCTCGGCCGCAACGTCATCCGGCTCGGGCGCGAAGATCACCTCAGCGCCTGGCGCGTGGCCGACGGCCCGCACGTTTACGATTTCGCGGCGCTGCTCGACGGCAGCATCGACGCCGATCTTGCCCGCCGCGATTTCACGGTCAACGCCATGGCTGTCGATCTCCGCTCGGGCGCGCTGCTGGATCCGCACGGCGGCCGCGGCGATCTCGATGCGCGTCTCGTCCGGATGGTCGATGCCAGCAACTTCGACGACGATCCGCTGCGCATGGTGAAAGCGGTGCGGATGGCGGTGCGCTTCGGCTTCTCGATCGATGATGCGACGTTAACCGCGATTCGCGAACGCGCTACGCGCATCGCCGATGTTGCCGTCGAGCGCGTTGCGTACGAATTGACCGTCATCTTTTCCGCGAACCAATTCCGGCGCGCCATCGCGCTCCTGCACGAGACCGCGCTCGATGTCCCACTTTTCGGGCGAGCACTCGATGCGAATGCGTTCGCAGCCGACGATTTGCCGCTGGCTGCCGCGCTGGCGCTGCTGCTTCCGGGCGCCGAGGGATTTGCGAAGCGGTGGCGGCTGAGCGGGACGCTGTTGCGAGACGTGCTCACGTTGCAACGCCTTCGCGATGCCCACTCGTTGCTCGATCTGTTCGATGCGGGCGAGATCGTCGCCAGGCAGTTGACGCCGATGCTGCGCGCGCTCGGCGGCGACGAGCGAATCGAATTCCCCGACTTCGATACGCGGCCGTTGCTCACCGGCGACGAGATCGTCTCGCTGGCTGCCATCGCCGCCGGACCGCGCGTCGGTCAGTTGAAGCACGCGCTGCTTGGTGAACA
>DATAMS010000239.1:0-16280 GCA_036260495.1 Thermoanaerobaculia bacterium | reverse complement strand
CTGATCGATCGTCGAGCCGCCCGCGGCGATGCGGTGCGCTCGTATGTTCTCGAAGAACGCGCGGGCGATGCCGATCGGATCGATGCCGAAGTGATGGTGAAAGCGAACATCCTCGGCGGCCAGGAACGCGCGCGACACATGATCCGGCACCGCCGCGATCGTCACCGGCGGCGTCGTACGCCAGTCCACGCCGTACAACGTCGCCACGCGTACGGGCGACCGATGCGCCATCGAGACGATGACGGTGGGAGCGCGCCACGAGTGGTTGACCAACTGGCGCGTCAGGCGGCGGTTGAGGATGAAGATGTAGATCGAGAAGGCCGCGAAAACGAGAAACACGAAGACGGCGATCGCTGCGATCGATCGAGTAAGCCATCGCGGAAGCTGATGCATGCGTGACAATCGCGACATCTTCGTCTACATTGAAATTTGTGCAACGCCGTTGCCACGCAGCACAAATTTTCATTCAAACGTACGGCTCCCCATCCCGACAGTTTTGAATAGGAGAGATTCCATGGCTGCCAAGAAGTCTGCAAAGAAGTCGTCGAAGAAGTCCGTGAAACCCGCGAAGAAGTCCGCAGCAAAGAAGGCCGCACCAAAGAAGGCAGCTCCGAAGAAAGCCGCCGCGAAGAAGTCTTCGGGCAAGAAGTCCTCGGCAAAGAAAGTAGCCGCGAAGCGTCCGGCTGCAAAGAAGGCGGCGAAGAAGTCAGCCGCGAAAAAGGCCGCTCCGAAAAAGGCCGCGGCGAAAAAAGCTGCTCCAAAGAAAGCTGCCGCCAAAAAAGCAGCCCCGAAGAAAGCTGCTGCCAAAAAGGCCGCTCCCAGGAAGCGCCCGGCGAAGAAGAGCGGCGCGATCGCCAGCGCGAAGAGCGTGATCAGCAAGGTCGTCGAGACCGTGAAGGGAACCGCGTCCGACATCGGACAGGCCGTCTCGAACGTCATGCCCGGCGGCGGCAACGAGGGTGGAAACGGCGGCGGCTCGTCCGCCAGCTAGCGCTGTTGCGCGGCAGAATTCTGAGGCCGCATTTCACGCAAGCGAAATCCTCGACCAACTTCGAGCGCCGCTCGAACATCGAGCGCCTTCTCCCCCACGCTTTTTGTGGGGGAGAAGGTGGCCGAAGGCCGGACGAGGGGGCGCTTGAAGTCATCCATGCACGAGTAAGAATCCCGAAGCACGTACACAAACGGCTCGCCGTTGGCTGAGATCGCAGTTCGCAAATCCCCCCTCATCCGCCTTCGGCACCTTCTCCCCCCGCAAAAAGCGCGGGGGGAGAAGGACGCTCAATTGGGGATTGGAGCGTAGGAACTCAGGTAGTTTGAGACGAAGTGAGTGTTGCTTCGAGCGATTCCACAGTGGACACGATGTCGTTTGCCACGAGCTCCGAGTTCATGATGAACGTGTGGAGAGCCGGGACAAGCACAGGGCTATTCGTTGGCGACAACACCGTCTCAGACACGCTGAGAATGCCGTCGTTCAGCTCATTCTGGAAAGGCGACCGCCTGCCTGTCGGCCCTGCGGTGCCCGCATAGACCTTCACTGTCCCTGCGGGAATGGGCAGTGTGGCCATGAATGCCTCATCGAATAGCAGTTGACCGGCGTCGCGCGTGAGTAGTCGATACAACGGATTTCGTCCAAAGAAGCGCGCCGCTCGCGGGACTCTGTTTGGAGGCGCCAACAGAAAGCACGCAGAGGGCAACTGGGTGAGATGCGGCATCGACGCTCGAATAAGAACGCAGCCCAGCGAGTGACCGACCAAAATGAAGGTTTCGTCACCTTTGAGCGCCCGGATCTTTTCCACGAGTCTCCTCAATGACGTGACAAAGGGTCGCAGAGTCGAATATCCAAATAGATGAACCCGAATACCGGCAGAGCGAAGCCGCTTTGCGAGCACAAGCTGCGAGAGAGGAGAACGTCCCATTCCGTGAACCAGAATTGCTCTCATTGAGGCTGAGGGCCAGAGTCAGGCAACAGTCGCCGATGACGAGTTCACAGATTCGGCTCCTCAGATCTAGGTTTGTACGACACGATGAGATACCGGGTACCGAGAGCCTCGAAGTATTCGACGCCGACCGTCGTTTTGCCGGATACCCAGGCGGAAGACGCAGAGCCGATTCTGGTCTTCGCTTCTAGTTCAGCCGACGACGTATCGACCGATGCGGTTCCAAGTCGTTTTTCGCGCGACGGCGCACCGTATTTGTCATTCAATGCAGACAATATCTGCGCGTATTCGGACGTACTCAGTGCATCGCGTCGCAGAAAAACCCTCGACAACCCGTGAGTGCTCTTGCTAAACAAGAAGATCGCAGCAAAATCTAGGTCGGCCGCGCGCACCCCAGGGAGACGCAGAGTTGCCAATGCTGCCGCCCTGTCATAATCGTCCGGTGGATCGATTGCGACGACAGCAGGGTATGCCGCTCGGACTTCAGTCTCCGTCATTCCCCATGTAACGCTGCCCCAGCCGTTGAGTTCGGGCTCATTTGTGGCGGTAGCTGCTGGCAACGTATTGGTTGCAACCGCCGCCGATGTCGGATTCGCATTGCTAACGGAAGAATTGGTCGCGGTGGCAGTTTGCTGCGTTGCTCGATCGGCGGCTATTTCGCTGCGCTTCACGCCGCTGTCGCAGGCGAGAATTGAGATAGAAAGCGCACAAGCGGCGAGCCGCGCTAGGGAAACAGTACGATCGCTCATCGTTCGTTGAATCTTACAACCGATTTGTTCAGCTCCAATCCCGCCGAGCTAACTGCAAATCACCCCGCGCTTTCGAATACCTTGCGAATCCGCTTCGAGAAGTATTTCGCGGAGAGGCCGCCGTTCCAGCGTTTCAGTTGCTTGGCTTTGCGGAACGACTCCATTGCTTGCGTCTTGTAGGTGTCGTCGGCTTCGAAAGCGTATTGGGAGTATTGGGAGGCGCCGAGGAAGGCCCAAATCCAGGCGTTCTTGGGCATTTCCTGGGAGAGTGTTTTGAATTTCACGGACGCGTCATCGAACTCGCCGCGGAAATAGCTTTCCAGGGCGTCGCGCACGCGGCGCGCGGGGTCGGCGAGGACTGCGGCACTCGCTTGCGCGGGACGCGTCGCAATGGCCGTCGGTTGCGGCGGCGGCGCGCCGGGTGCGGGGGCGATATCCGCGATCTGTGCGGCGCTTTGTGCCGCGCCGATGGCATTGGTGAGATCGTCGTTGGATCGTGGATTGGCGCTTCGCGTCAGAGCATCGGTAAGGAGTTGTGTTGCCTGCGCGAATTGCGGCGTGTTGGCGGCTTTTCTCTGTTGCGCAGCTGCGAGGCGCGCTCTTGCCTGATTGATCGCCGCCGCTGCCTGTTGACGAAGTGCAGGATCGATTGTTGGCGCTGCCGGCTGCACCGGCATGGGTGCGGGCACCGGCACAATGCGTGGCTGCGGCGCCACTGGCTGCGGTTGCGTTTGTGGTTCGGGCGTGTTGGCCGCTTCGAGTTTTGATTTCGCGCGGCGCATCAGATCGCCGAGGGGGCCGAGGTCGGCTTCGCCGGGGCCGCTGGTTTTTTCGAAATCGGAGATGGCCTGTTCGTATTTGCCGGTATTCAGATACGCGACGCCGCGATAGTAGTAAGGGTGATACGTGATGAAGATCGCGCCGTATGTGCGCTCGTGATCGCTTTCCTTGGGATGACCGTTGATTGCCGCGGTCATCTTCTGAATCACGGTGGTCCATTGGCCTTTACCGACGGCGGCGATGCCTGCGTCGTAATCGTCGTACCACGACGCAAGCGCGGCAGTGGCCAGCAACAAACCCAGCAATCCGATCGTGAAGGTGCGCGTAAATCTCATGGCTTCGCGACTTCCTTTTCCAGCTCTTCGAAATTTACATCCCCCGTCTTGATCACCTTCCGGTTCTGCTTCCCCGCCTCGATACTGACCGGAACGGTTTGTTTCGCTCCGTTCGGTCCGACCACGGTGACCGTGTAGTGTCCCGGCTCGAGATCGATGCGCGTCGGCATGTCTTTCTTTTCGTCGGTGAGGTCAATCGACTTGCCCTTGTCGTCGAGAATCGCTTCCAGTTCGCCTGACGGTGACGCGGAGAGCAGGAGTGAACCCTGGCCTGCCGCAATCGGCGCAAAGGTAGGCGGCGCAGTCGCGGTCACGCTGGTCGTGCTCGGAATCGCGGCTGGCGCGACGGTCGGCTTGTTTCTCATGATGAAGAAGCCGGCGCCGAGGACGATCACGACCGCCGCGGCGATGCCGATCATCATTCCGGTGTTGCTCTTTTTCGGCGCGAGCGATCCCGGCGCGATCTGGCGCTCGATCATCGTGGCTTCGGCGTTTCCGCCGCTCCACTTCTGTTCCGCCGCGGTCGGCGCGGCCTGACCCGTGAAGCGCTCCATCACCGTCGCTTCGTCGCTGCCGGCGCGCGTGCCGGGTGCGCCCGCGATCGTGCCCGCCGGCATCAGGTTGCGCTCCATTACGGTCGCTTCATCGCTGCCGATCTTCGTGCCGGTCGGCCCTGTGCGCGGCGCCTGCATGGTTCCCGCTTGTGTGGCCTGCATCGGCTGGCCGGTCATCGTTTGCTGCGTGGCCTGCTGACCGCTGAACGTTCCGCTCGGGCCGGTCGTGAACTTCGGCAGCTCGGCCAGCGTCTGCGCGCCGGAGAGGGTGATCATCCGTTCGCCGAGACCGTATTTGGCGTCGGGCGGGACGGTGTTGCGGATCGCTTCGAGCGCGTGCTCGAAATCGGCGGCGGTGGCGTAGCGGTTGTCGCGATTCTTTTCGAGCGAGCGCATGATCACCGACTCGACCTGCGCGGGCACTTTCACGGCCGGATTGATCTCGTGAATCGGGAGCGGTTTCTCGGTGACGTGTTTGAGGATGTAGCCGTGCGGGTTGGTAGCCTGGAACGGCGCGCGGCCGGCCAGCATCTCGTACATGACGATACCGAACGAGTAGAGGTCGGAGCGCGGATCGAGGTGCTCGCCTTCTTTGAGGAAGCCGGCCTGCTCCGGCGAGGCGTATTTGAGCTTGCCGAGGAACATGCCCGTCTGCGTGAGGCCCTGACCGCCTTCGCCTTCCGCGAGTTGCTTGGCGATGCCGAAGTCGATGACCTTCACCAGCAGTTTGCCGTGATGGTCCTGCGACAGCATGATGTTTTCGGGCGAGATGTCACGATGGATGAGGCCCATCGAATGGAGATGATCGAGTCCGCTCAGGGCCTGAATGGAGATCTCGATCGCGAGCCGCGACGGCATGGCTCCGTTCTGCCCGATCCACTTCTGAATGTTGGTGCCGTCGATGAACTCCCACACCATGTAGTAGGAGCCATCGTCGAGCTGGGCGAAGTCGTAGAGCATCGCCAGGTTCTTGTGCTTGATCATCGTCGACGTGCGCGCCTCCTGGAGGAAGCGCTGCATGCCCTGATCGTCGGCGGCGACGTTCGGCCGCATGATCTTGATGACGCGGAGCTCGTTGAGATGGATGTGCCGGACTTTGAAGATCTCGCCCATGCCGCCGACGCCGAGGCGGTCGAGGATCTGGTATTTGCCGTCGAGCAGTTTCGACGAATACGTCCGCTGGAACACCGTCACGCGCTCACCGCACGCGGGACACTGATCCAACTCCATGTCGATCGGCTTTTTGCAGCGAAGGCAGTTGATTTGGCTCATTGGTGTTCCCCGTAATGGAGTGGATTAGTAGATTCGTGGACTAGTCGATTAGGCAGTCCATTCGCGCTGTTCTGGAAGTGTTCCCTAACCTACTAATCCACTAATCGACTGTTCTACTGACTTCTCAATACATAACTGCACGCCGGATCGGCGCCGAATCGCACGACGTCTCCCGGCTTCAGCGCGATCTTTTCCACGCGCGTATTGTTGACATACGTTCCGTTGGCGGACTTCAGATCTTCGAGCATGCACGAGCCGCCGCTCATCGTGATGCGGGCATGGCGGCGGGAGACGGCCGGATGCGTGAGCACGACCGAGCAGGTGCGGTCGCGGCCGACCATGATGCTGTCGCCTTGCAGCGAGTGCTTCTCGTTCGCCTCCGGCTTCACGTGAACGAGCTGCCACTGTTGCGGCGCGGATGCTTTTCCGGCAGGCATCTGCGCGGCGGGTAGCGGGCGCATGGTCGGCGTGTAGCCGGGGCGGAGGTTGTACTCCTCCAACGCTTCGAAGAACGCACGCGCCGATTCGTAGCGCTGCTCCATCCGCGGATGCATCGCGCGCATCACGATCGCTTCGAGCTCGGCGTCGATCTCCGGCCGCAGCGCGCGCGGCGGCTGCTTTTCGCCGCGATAAATGGCGTCGATCAGCTTCGGCAGCGAGCGGCTGTTGAACGGCAGCGAGCCGGTCAGCATCTCGTACAGAACGACGCCGGTGGAGTAGACGTCACTCTTCGCTCCGGCATCTTTCGGCTCGCGGATTTGCTCGGGCGACATGTAGTGAGGCGTGCCGAGGAGGAAGCCGGATTTCGTGAGGACGGTTTGCGTGCTGCCGGTGCCGCCTTCTTTGATCTTGGCGATCCCGAAGTCGGTGACTTTGACGACGCCCGCCTTTTCGCGGATCAGATTCGCCGGCTTGATGTCGCGATGAACGATGCCTTTGCCGTGCGCGTAGACGAGCGCTTCGAGCAAACATTGCGCGGTTCCGATGGCGTCGGCAATCGGCAGCGCGCCGCGCTCGGTCAGCAGAACATCGACGGGCGTTCCTTCGACGAGCTCCATCACCAGGACGGCGCTGTCGGATTTGTTGATGAACTCGTAGAAACGGGTGATGTACCGATGCCGCAGCTTTTCGAGAATCAGGGCTTCTTTGACGAAGCGCTTGCGGGCCGTGACTTCGCCCGCCAGCTCCTCATTGATTACCTTCAAAACGACTTCATATCCCTCGGGCAGAATCTCGCTGCGGGCAACGGTCCGGCCGACGTAGACGTGGCTCATCCCGCCTTCGCCGAGCTCGCGCTCGATGCGGTAGTTGCCGACGACATTGCCGATCATTTCAGGACGCCCTCTTCATCCCAGTAAACGCCGTCTTCGCAAAGGGGCACGAAGAGGAATTTGTGCGAGCCGACGCGGACGATGTCTTTCGCCGCCAGGTCGCGGCGCGGCTCGATCTCGGCTTCGTTGACGTACGTGCCGTTCGTGGAGTTGTGGTCCATCAGAATGAACCGCCGCTCCTCGGGACGGAAGACGAGATCGGCGTGATGCGACGAAGCTTGATCATCGTTGACGACGACGTCCGAGCGGCGATCGCGCCCGAGGACGTTGCGGCCGATGCGGACGGGGAAGGACTCGCCGCGCGCAGCCCCGTTCAGGCCGATCAGCCAGGCGACGACGTAGCGTTTCGGTTGTGCCGTCGGATCGAGTTTCTGCACGGCTACGGTGCGATCAGCGGGCTCCGCCTCGAACGCCACGCCAGCGTCGATGCGCGCCATTGTCTTCGGAGCCGGCACGGCGGTCGGCCGTCGCGGCGGCTCCACGGGAACGGGAGCGGGGCGCGGGCCGTCCTGCGCTCCGAACCGCGCCGGCCGCACGACCGGCATTTCCGGCTCGGCATCGTCCACCGGGCAGTAAGGACAGAGATCCCAGCTCTCGTCGATGAAATGCCCGTTCTCACACCGCTTGTCAGCCACGTTCAGAGCCTCACGCGTGGAATGCGATCGCAACCGCGTTGCGCCCGCCGAAATAGATGATGTCGCCGTCTTTCAGGAACCGCTTGTCGATTTTATGGTCGTTCACGTACGTGCCATTTGACGAGTTCCGGTCGATCAACAGCACCTTGCCATCGATCGAGACCACTTCCGCATGCAGCCGGGAGACCTTCGGATTCTCCAATACGATCTCACACATCGCCGATTCCCGTCCGATGCGAATGCCGGAACCACCGAGTCCGAATCGCTCGCCGGCGCGTGGGCCGTTGAGAATCGTGAGCTTGCCGAGCATCTGCGGCGCACCCGGCGGCGCGCTCGACGGCGAGACGACGCGCTCGGTGGTGACTTTGAGCATGTCGGCGGCGATGCGCGGACGGCGGATGCGGGGAAGTGTCAGTCCGAGGGCAAGGGCCGCGAGCGCGCCACCAGCGCCGGCGGTGGCGACGGGATGTTTGCGCCAGAGCGGCATCGACTGCAGCGCGCGCTCAGTGTCGTGCCGGAAGCGGATCAGATCGGGCGAGTTGGGGAAGAGATTGTTCGCGCTGGCCAGCTCGGTCGAGGCCTCGGTCCACTTGCCGTCCTGCGCGGCGTCGAGCGACGCGCGGTAGTGTTTGTCGAACTCGCCCTGCACGTTGATCGGCGCCTTCGCCTCGGCGAGAAAACTTCGGGCCACATTGACCGGAACGAGAAACTTGATCGACTCGGCGTCGCTGCGTCCCCACGTCGAGATGCCGACGACCTCGCCGTTCTTGTTCACTGCCGGTCCGCCGGAGTTGCCCCGATAGATGGCGACGTTCGACTGAAAGACCGGCGTGTTGGCGACGTTGCGTTTGATGGCGGTGATGATTCCCGGACTGAACGTGGCCTCGAGGTCACTGTCGCGCGAGAGCCAGCCGCCGATGACGTCGTCCGTGCTGCTGGCCACCGCGGGATAGCCGTACGCCCAGATCGACTCGCCGACACGCGTGGAGTCGGAGTCGCCGAGGGTCAGCACCGGCAGGTTCTTTCGTTTCACGCGGAGAAGCGCGAGATCGGTTCCGTGCTGCGCCAGCGCCGGTGAGAAACGCTCGATCGTGAAGGGCAGCTTCTCGCCGTTCGAAAGATCGACTTCGTTGGTCACTTCGCGGCTCACGAGATGGCCGTTGGCAGCGAGCGTCTCGATGTAGCGGTCGAGCGCATCCGTTCGATGCAGTTTGCGAAGCTCGTCGACCGGAAAGTGTTTGAGCAATGCCGCGATCGCGCCGTTGCGGAGCAGATCGCGATCGAGCGCGGCAGCGTCGCGCGTCGGCTCGACGACGTGGCCGCTGGTGAGGATGAGACCATCGGGATTGATGATGAACCCACTGCCACTGCCGCCGGCGCCGGTGGGCACCTCCATTTCGTTTTGACCGACATTCTGCGCGGTGACGCCGAAACCGTCCTGCTTCAGCGTCGCTTCGATCGTCTTGATCGTCGCTGGCGCGTAGCGGAATTGCGCGGTGGCAAACGCGCTGATGCGAACGACGGCCGGCTTCACTTCGTAGGCCATCTTCCCGACGTCATCGAGATGCGCTACGTCGCCGCGGCATCCGAGCGTCGTGAGAAAAAGAAGGATGAAGAGGAGACGGGACAGGGGTGCCATCGGGAGAATTACCGGCGCGAGGGAGCGGTGGTTTTGGAGGCGGCTCCTTGATGCTGCTGGTTCCAATAGACCCACGCGCCGGCAGCACCAAGCGCGAGGACGGCGATGAGCAGCCAGCCGAAAAGGGAGCGCCGAGGGGCGGGCGCGGAATCGATCGGCGTCTCGATGGTCTTGGCCGTTGCTGCGTCCGTCTCGACGGCCGTTTCGAGCGTGCCGGCGTGCTCGATTGGCACATCGCCCGGAGCTGTCACCGGCTCCGGCGACGCCGCCGCTTGGGCGGCTTCCTCGGCCTGAACCTGCTCGATCAGCGGCCCGATGGGCGCGGTGTCGCGCTGCGTCTCATCGTAGGGATGATCGGCCAGCGTCTCATCGGCATCAACGAGCGTCGTTTCGCCGGCATCATCGGCAGGAACGATCTTCGCCACGATGACGGTCACGTTGTCCGGGGCGCCCCGCGCCAAGGCACGCTTCACGTACTCGGTCGCGGCTTGATCGATCGGCAGCGCAGCGATCTCTTTCAACTCCGGCTCTTTGACGAGTCCGTGCAGACCATCGCTGCAGAGAATGAAGACGTCATCCTTCAGCACATCGAACGGGCCGCTGACGTCGATCTCGACATCCTCACTCACACCCATCGAGCGTTGCAGGACGTTGCGGCGCGGATGTGTCTCAGCCTCTTTCGCGGTGAGCAGTCCCTCGCGCACCATCGATGCGACGAGCGAGTGATCCTCTGTGATCTGGCGGATGTCATCCCCGCGAACGACGTAGATGCGCGAGTCGCCAACGTGCGCGAACCAGGCTTGATTGTTTTTGACGACGAGCGCCGAGGTGGTCGTGCCCATCCCTCGCAAATCGGGATTCGCCTGCGACTCGGAAAAAATCCGCGCGTTGGCCCGCGCCAGCGCCTCGCGCAAGGCCTGCGAGATGTCGTAGGTCTCGCTGCCGAGGTATTGCGCCTTGACGGTTTCGCCCGCGAGCCGCGATGCGGTGGCGCCGCCGCGATGTCCGCCCATGCCGTCGGCAACGACGAGCAGCCGTCCGCCGGGATGACTGTGGCTCTCCTCACGCGGCGTGGTGTAGGTGCCGAAGTCCTGATTCTCGGAACGCACCAATCCCACGTCGGTGCGCAGGACCGCCTGAACACCGAGGCGCGGCGTGGGGACGACCGGCTGTTCTGCCGAGACGATCTCGCTCATATGCGTGGAGACAGGCGAGGATTATACAGGGTTGGGCGGGAATGGAATTGGACGTGGTGCCGGGAGCGGCCAGTTCCTCGCGACCGCGGACCTCAACTACCGGGCAACGGAGCAACGCGGAAAGTCCACCCGGCAACCGCGTATCATTCCCACAATGAAAGCCACCGTCATCGTCGAGCTCAAGCCCTCCGTTCTCGATCCGCAGGGGAAGGCCATTCAGCATTCGCTGAGCACGCTCGGCTTCGAAGGGGTGGAAGATGTGCGCGCCGGCAAGCTGTTTCGGGTCACGCTTGCGGATAACGGACAGACTCGCGAAGACATCGAACGTCAGCTCCGGCAGATGTGCGAACGCCTCCTCGCCAACACCGTCATCGAGAACTTCACGTATTCGATCGGCGAGTAGCTGCGCGCTGTTGCTTGTGTTGGCGATACCACTCGCCGCACAGCCGCTGACGCCGGTCACCACGCACGACCAGAAAATCGTCAAACGATGGGAGCTTCCCGGCGACCCGCACGGCGTCGCCATCGGACCGGACGGCACGATCTACGCCGGCCTCGCGCAGCCGCAAGCCGTCGTGGCAATTGATCCGAAAACGGGCGCGGTCAAGCAGCGCATCGTCCTCGACTCCGCCGAGATCGCATCGACCAAAGAGCTCGTGACGATGCGCATCAACCACGCCGGCACGCGTCTCTACATCGCCAACGGCAGCGACGAGAGCGCGACGATTCTTTCCCTCCCCGACCTTGCCGTCCGACGCGAGATCACGACCGAGGGAGAACAGATCCGCGATGCGCTACCCGATCCCAAGGGACGTTATCTCTACACGCTCGGCCGCCACGTTCATGTCTACGACGCGGATGGCGAGAAAGAGCTGCACACGATCAGGCTCGACGATCCGATGGCCATCGCCGCCAGCGCGAACGGATCGCTGCTCGCGGTTGTAGCCACCGAGGATTTCGGCAACACGAAAGCGACGTCGGTCGCGCTCTACGACACGACGAGTTTCGCAGAGCTGGCCCGTGAACCGCTGCAGACCGACAAGACGATCGAGGAAGCGCTCTTCGCTGCAAACGATCAAGCCTTCATCGCACTCAGCCGCGGCTCACTCTTCGAAAAACCGATCGCCGCGAGCAAGCCGGCCAAAGCGATGACGCCGGGAACCAACGGCCAGATGCACATGGCCATCGACTTCGGCGATCTCACCAACAGCGACGCGATCTGCCTCCCCGAAGGCAGCGGCGCACAGATCGCCGCACTGGCGTCGCCCGATCTACTCCTCTTCGCCGAACGACGCTGCAGCGCCAGCAACGCATTCGGCGGCTCAAGCCGCCATGTAACCCCAGCCTCGCTCTACGGAATCGCCGCCTACGCGATGGCCTACGACGCGAAAAGCAACACGGTCGCGGTTACCGATCGGGCCGGATTCCTCACGATTTACAAGGCGCCACGCGCGGCGGTGGCGAAGTAGAACGGCGAAACGGAGCGCCATGGTGAAGCGCCTGCTGAAGTCTCGATGAGATCGTCTATGCGGCCGGCTGCGCGGACGCCCCAGCGGTTTGCTTCGTGGCGGTGTCGGGCGGGGTGACGAGGCTGAAGATATTGCCGTCCGGGTCTTTGAACCACGCCGCCTTCATCGTTCCGGCCACATGAAGGTCGCCCTGCCGGCTCATGTTCGGCAAATCGTAATGCTCGAAGGTGACTCCGCGGCTCTTCAACGTCTTCACGATCTCTTCCACCTCATCGGCCACCCACGTCACGGCCGTCGCCTTGTTCGTGCCGGCGTATTGCGAGCGGTAGACGAACAGCGTGGATCCTCCGCTCTTGAAGGCGAGTACTTCCTCATTCTCCATGACCTTCGTCAACCCGAGGGTCTGCTCGTAGAACTTCTTCGCGCTTTCGAGATTCTTGACCGCAACGGTTGCAACGGCCGCCTGATCGCTGAGCATCGTGGTTTCTCCTTTCGTTGGGCGCTGTCGCGAGACGCATTGCAGGATCGAAGCAAGAGGTGATCCAAGCCGTCGCAGTCAGCCGGCATCCCGCCGCCGCGAATGACAGTTCATCACTCGCCGCATAGAATCACCTCGCATGAAATTCGGCGTCGTCCTCCTTCCTGGCTCGAACTGCGATCACGATGCGGTGCATGTAACGCGCGATCTGCTCGGCGCGGACGTCGAGGTGCTCTGGCACAAAGACACCGACTTGCGCGGCGCCGATTGCGTGATCATTCCGGGCGGATTTGCGTATGGCGACTACCTTCGCGCGGGGGCGCTGGCGAAGTTCGCGCCGGTCATGGAGCCGATCCGGGCGCATGCGGCGGACGGCGGTCTCGTCTTCGGCATCTGTAACGGATTTCAGGTGCTGACGGAAGTGGGTTTGCTTCCGGGTGCGCTGATGCGCAATCAGCACCTGCGCTTTCTTGGGCGCGACGTCTTTGTGCGCGTCGAGGAGAACGACACGCCGTTCACGAGCACGCTCGAGCGCGGTGCGGTGCTGCGCATGCCGATCGCGCACGGTGAGGGCAACTACTTTGCGGACGACGCCACGCTCGATGCGCTGGAGCGCAACCGGCAGGTCATCTTTCGCTACTGCGATGCCGAGGGGCGGCTCACGAGCGACGCGAACCCGAACGGCTCGGCGCGCAACATCGCCGGCATCTGCAACCGCGGGCGCAACGTGCTGGGCATGATGCCGCATCCGGAGCGGTGCGCCGAGGCGCTGCTCGGCAACAGCGACGGACTCGGAATCTTTCAATCGATCGCGGCCGCGATGGCGAAGGTTTGATGTTGCGCCGCGTCGTCGTTTCTGCACTGCTCGCGACCGCGTTGCTCGCGCCGGTTGCACGTGCGCAGGAAATGCCCGAGGTCGCGCGCGGACTGATGGAAGACGCCGATCGCGCGCGGGAAGCGCATCGTATCGACGATGCGATCGCCAAGTACAAACGCGTCATCGAAGTCGCTCCCGCGCTCGCCTCCGCGTACGTGAACCTCGGCGCGCTTTACTTTCAGCAGGGCAAGATCGCTGAGGCGTATGAGACGTTCGTTCACGGCGTGGCGAACGCGCCTTCCGATCGCGTTCTGCTGACAAACGCCGCCGCGGCCGGACAACAACTCGGCAAATCGGAAGACGCACTCAAATACATCGACGCGGCGATCGAGAAGAATCCACGCGATGCCGCGCTGCACTCGCTTCGCTCGACCATTCTTCGGTCGATGAATCGTAACGAGGATGCGCTCGCGGCGATCCGCAAAGCAACGGATCTCGCGCCGGACGAGGCGAAGTATCAGTTCAGCCTCGGCAATCTGCTGGTTCCACTCGGGCGCAAAGAGGAAGCGATCGCCGCGTTCCGAAAGGCGGTCGATCTCGATCACAATCTTCTGCGCGCCTACTACAACCTCGGCGCCGTTCTCTTCGAAGCGGGCCGCTACGACGAGGCGCTCGGCGCGTATCGCATGGCGCTGGCGCCGATCGATCAGGCGTTCGCGAAACACCAGCCGGTCGAAGCGATTCACGCCCGCGCCTACGCCAACCTCGGAGCGATCTATCTCAAGCAACAGAAGTATCCCGAGGCGATCGACGCCTACCAGAAATCGGCGAGTCTCGAAGACAGCACCGCCGCTCGCTACAACCTCGGCTTCCTTTTTTTCACGACCGGCAGGAGCGATCGCGCGCAGGAGGAATATCGAAAGGCTTTGGCGGGCGATCCGACGTTGCCGCTGGCGTACCTCCACCTCGGCACGATTGCATTTCGCGCGGCGAAGTACGACGAAGCAATCAAGTTTCTAAGCGACGGAATGCCGCATTACGACGCAGACTCGAAGCATGCTGCGCTTCGCTTGCTTGGGCGCGCGCAACTCGCGCACGGCGATCGCGCCGCTGCCCGTCAGTCGCTGGAAGATGCGTTGAAAATCGATGCGAACGATTCCGAATCGCTGCTGCTCCTCGGCCGGATGGCGCGTCATGACAAGCGTCTCGACGACGCGAAATCGCTTCTCGTGCGCGCCCAGGCCGCGGCGCCGACGAATGCGGTCGTTACGCTCGAGCGCGCGCTCGTGGCGCGCGACGCCAACGATCTCGTAACGGAGCGCGCCGCGCTCGAAGCGCTTTTGGCGAGGGACCCAAGCCGCGCGGCACTGCGCACCGAACTGAACGTCGTCATCGCACGCCAGAACCCAAGCGCGTCGACGCTTCGCGCGTTGCACGTCACGAGTCCGGAAGTGATCGCCGTGCTCGACGCGATCGACGGAAAACGCGATGCGGCCGCAGCAACGCTGGCACGCGCCACATCGCCGGTCGCACGCGGAGACGCGGGCATCCTGCTCTGGCAAGTCGGACGAAACACCGAAGCAGCGCCGCATCTTGCGGTGGCTCACAAAGCGTTGGCCGATTGGAATGAGGTGGCACTTGCGGCTGGCGAAGTGGCGCTGGCGGAAAAGCGATTCGACGACGCAGCGGAATTGCTGTCGGCGATCCGCTGCGAACCTGCTTCCAAGCTCTCCGAGAACCGCGGCACGACCTTGGATCTTGTGCTCGGATCCGGCGTCGACATTTGCGCGCGCGCTCGCCGGTCGCTGCCGAATGCGCTTCTGTCGCAAGCGGCCGGCGCGCTCGATCAAGCGGCGAAGCGTCAGGACGAAGCCGGAGCGCGACATGCGCGTCAGATTATCGAACGAGTTTCCTCGACCGACGATCGTGAAAAATCGCTCGCGCTCTTTCTTCGCGGCACCGCCGATCTCGTCGCGGGCGCGGATGCACCTGCGCGCGATGCGCTCACGCGCGCGATCGCCGGCGATCTTCCGGCCGCGATCGCGGCAATGGCGAAGAAGAATCTCGAGGCGGCGCAGCCAGTCGAAGAAACACCGCAATCGACCGAGCCCTCGGCGCCGCAGCAGCGCAACACAGTCGTCGTCTTCCTTCCCGACACGCCCGCGGAGAACGAGAAGAAGCTCGCAGAAGGCGCAACGGCCATCGTCAACAGCCTTGCAACCGCGTCGTCGCTGCCGCTGAAGCCGGAGCTCTTTCGCCGCGCGGAGGATGCTCGAGCATTCATCAACGCAAACCGCGAGAGTGTCGGAGTGGTCATCGCCAATCCTGAGTTTCTGTCCGGCGAATTCGCGCCGCGCTACGCCTTCAGCCACGATGGCCGGACGACGTACCGGCGCGTTGTCGTAGTTCCTTCGCGCAGTCCTGCGAAGTCGCTGGCCGATCTTCGCGGAAAGATGATCAGCGGAGCCGACGCCATCGGCGATGACGGCGTCGCCGTCACGAACCGCGTGGCCGACGATCTCACCGCACTCGCAAACGCGCTCTACGGCCGTACCGACGCAGCGCTCGTATCCGAATCAAACCCGCTACTCGCCGATCACGCCAAGGATCTTCGCGTTGTCCACACCACCGCCCAGCAGCCGATGCCAGTGGCCGCGTTTGGTCCGATGCCGGCAGCGGAGCGCACCGCGCTCGACGAGGGATTCCGCTCGCTGTCACGCGCCACTCTTGCAACGCTGCAAATGAGCGGCGCGCTTCGAATCGGCGCCGAGCCGCGTGTCGCTGCGAAGCGCGAGATTCAGACGCCGCCGGCGGCAGCCCTGGGCCTGAAGATCGAGCCTCCGATCGAGTTGCCGCTTCGCGTGTCCGTCGAGTTGCCGCGCGTGGAGATCCCGGAAGATATGTTCGGGCCGCCGTGACAATGGGTCGTTACCAAAGCGTCCAGAACTGTCATCCGCCTGAGGACGACAGCGTGGAGGCGAGCAAGTTGGCGAGATGTCCTTCGTTGTTCCCGGCGGCGTAGCGCTGGAGATCCTCAGCCACATCGATGTCGTGCCGCAACGGAAGCACGGCAACGCAGTTCTGCCAG
>DATAMS010000230.1:0-2497 GCA_036260495.1 Thermoanaerobaculia bacterium | reverse complement strand
CGGACCTCGGGGCGGGGATCGGAGTTGTAGAGCGAGAGGAGGAGGTCGCCGGAGCGACCGCCGCCGAGGAGGCCGAGGTTGCGGATGGCGGTGACTTTGAGCTCGAGCACTTTCTCGTTGCGCGCGATGTCGGCAAGTTTCTCGGAGTTGCCGCCGATGAACATCGCCTGCAGGATCTTCTTGCGGACCGGGATCTCAGTCTCGGTGGCGTAGAGATCGGCCAGCTCGTTTTTAGCCCCGATGACGCCGAGTTGCAGCACGGCATCGGCGCGCAGCTCGGTGTTCGATTCACCCTTGGCAAGTGCGAGCAGGCGCGTGCGGTCGCCGGCGATCATGTACGACTTCAGGATCGACTTCTTCACGGCGAGGTCGCTCGTCGATGTGTAGATTTCGGTGAGGACGCCGCGGCTGCGCTCCCCGCCGAGAATGCCCAGGGTGCGGACGGCGCGCTCGCGAAGATCGGGCGGGCCGGATTTCGCCGTTTTCACGACGATCTCGAATGCTTTCGGCGAGCCGGATTGACTGAGCACGAACAGCGCGCGCTCTTTCATCTTGATCGGTTGATGGCCGTTGAGGATGCCCTCGAGGATGGGGATGCCGCGCTCGGGATCGGAGTTCATCAGCCCGTTGATGGCCATCAGCTTCACGTCTTCGTCGACGACGTGCTCCGGCTCGATCTGCTGGCCGGCCGATTGGCGGATCTCGACTTCGAGTGTCTTCCCGTCTTCGATCCACTTCGATTTCGGATACGACTTCTGGAGTTGAAGCAGCGTGGAGAGCGCTTCGGACCGCGCGCCCATCTTGCCTTCCGCGTACGCGAGCCAGTAGAGCGCGGCATCGGCGTGGGCCATGCGCATCTCCGCGACGCGCTGAAACTTCATGGCTGCGCTGCGCCAGTTGTGATCGTCGAGCGAGTCGGTGGCGGAGTCGTAGAGGTCTTCCTCCATGTCCGCTTTCTGTTGCGCGCGGTCGGCGCGATCATCGGCGCGGTCGTCGTCGCGATCGCCCGAGACGAAGACAGTGATGCCGGCGGGGTCGTTCATCCAGTTGGCGCGCAGGGCCGGCGTGAGCACGACCAGCGCGACAGCAAGCGTAAGAAGCAGTTTCGATTTCATAGTGAGTCCATTCCTTTCGAGGGGGCTTTGGTGGCGCCGTCCTGGCCGTTCACCTGTGCGCTGACGACGCGCACTTTGAAGAGAAGACCTTTCGAGTCGATGCGCTTCTGGAGCGATGCGATCTCGTCAGGCGAGAGAGTCGAGCCGGCGTGCGACAGCTCGAGGAGAACGGGCTCGAGGTCCGACAGCAGCGATGCGATACGCGTCTCGCCTCGCCGTGTGGCCGTTTGCCGGTAGATTCGATTCGATGCGACGAGCTCACCGGCTCGCCTGCTTTCCGAGGTGACGTCGAGCGGGTGTTTGGCATCGGCGTTCGAGAGCTCGAGCAGCATTCGTTCGGAGCTGTCGAGGTGATCGCTGACGACGACGAGGAGGAGCCGGTCGCGCGAAACGACGGAAGAAGAATTGCTCGCCATCTGTGCTGCGGCGGCGGGCAACGGAGTGCTCTTCGCGGCGACAACTGTTGGAGACGACGCTTGCTGCGTCCGCGCGTGCCAGAACATGCCACCGATGAATGCCAGCGCAAGAGCTGCAGCAATTGCGCTGATCGTGGCCCAGACGCGCGAGCGTCGCCGTTCGCTGCCGAGCTTCCAGCGAAGCCGCGTCCAGACTTCTTCGCCGTACGCGCCGTTCTTTTCGGGAATCGGAAGTTGATCGACGAGCGCGAGAATGCTTCGTAGCGTGGCCAGTTGCGCGCGGCAGTCCTCGCACGCCGCAAGATGCGCTTCGACGGTCGCGGCATCGCCGTCGTGGTAGTAGTGAGCGACGAGTTGTTCTTCTGTCAGGTGTTGCATGGCGTTGACCTCACGAGGGGCTCCAGCGACTCGCGGAGCTTGCGCACCGCGCGAAAAATGGTGTGCTTGGCGGCGTTGACCTGAATGCCGAGCGTTTTGCCGATCTCCTCGACCGGCATTCCTTCGAAGTGGCGGAGGATGAAGGCGGTGCGCTCGCTGGCGCTGAGCCGCTCCATCGCCGTGGCCACCTGCGTTTGCAGCTCGGCGGAGAGGATCAGGCGATCCTGTTGCGCTTCGCTGCGCGCGCCCGCAGCGCCGGCCAGTTCGGCGGACTCGGGATCGCCGCCGTAATGTTTGTCGGCCCGGCTCCGTGCACGAAGCAGGTCGAGCGAACAGTTGACGGCGATGCGGTGCAGCCACGTGCCGAAGTTCGCGCGCTCCTCGAAATGCTGGAGTTGCTTGTAGGCGCGGAGAAAGGTCTCCTGCACCACGTCGTCGGCATCATGTTCGTTTCCAGTCATTCGATAGGCCACGCGAAACGCTGCTTTGGAATGACTTTCGACCAGCATCCGGAACGCATCCGGGTCGCCGGATCGCGCTCTGCTGACCACGGCGAGGTCGGTCGTCATCTCCATCCGGCCGATTAGA
>DATAMS010000217.1:0-2938 GCA_036260495.1 Thermoanaerobaculia bacterium | reverse complement strand
TCGTGTTTCGTAAACAAACTTCAAAAAGCGGCGGCTGGCGCCGCCGCACTCCAAAGCGCTTCGCGCGAAACCGAGGCGCGTTCATTTCCCCTCCAACGCGGCGATCTGCGGCACGCACCCCGAACCGCTGCGCAAACATTTTGCGCGAAGCGCTTTGGAGTGCGCGTGGCGCAGCCACCGCTTTGGAAGGGTGGATCGTGTTTCGTAAACGACCTTCGAAAAGCGGCGGCTGGCGCCGCCGCACTCCAAAGCGCTTCGCGCGAAACCGACGGACGTTCATTTCATCTCCAGCGCGGCGATCTGCGGGACGTCCTTGTCGCCGCGGCCGCTCATGTTCACGACGACGATTTTCTCGCGGCCGATTGAGGCGCCGTTGCGGAGGAGCCATCCGAGGGCGTGGGAGGACTCGAGGGCGGGGATGATGCCTTCCAGCTCGCTCAGTTTGTGGAACGCTTCGAGCGCGAGGTCGTCGCTGCAATCGTAGTATTCGATGCGGCCGATCTGCTGGAGGTAGGCGTGCTCGGGGCCGATCGACGGGTAATCGAGGCCGGCGGAGATCGAATGTGTCTCCGCGATCTGGCCGAACTCGTCCTGCAAGACCATCGAGCGCGTGCCGTGAAGGACGCCGAGGGCGCCGCCGCTGAATCGTGCGGCGTGTTGGCCGAGAGCGGGTCCGCGTCCGCCGGCTTCGACACCGATGAAGCGGATCGAATCGTGTTGCAGCATCTCGTAGAAAAGTCCAATGGCGTTCGATCCGCCGCCGACGCAGGCGACGGCAACGTCCGGAATCGCGCCCGTTCGTTTCTTCAATTGGCTCAGCGCTTCGCGCCCGATCACGGATTGAAAATCGCGCACGACCAGCGGATACGGATGCGGCCCGAGCACCGAGCCGATGATGTAGTGCGTGGTGCGGACGTTCGTGACCCAGTCGCGAATCGCTTCGTTGATCGCGTCCTTCAGCGTGCGGCTGCCGCTGGAAACGGGAACGACTTCGGCGCCGAGGAGGCGCATGCGGAAGACGTTCAGCTCCTGGCGCGCCATGTCCACCTCGCCCATGTAGACGACGCAGTCGAGTCCGAGGAGCGCGCAGGCGGTGGCGGTGGCAACGCCGTGTTGTCCGGCGCCGGTCTCGGCGATGATGCGCTGCTTGCCCATGCGCTTGGCGATGAGCGCCTGGCCGATGGCGTTGTTGATCTTGTGCGCGCCGGTGTGATTGAGATCTTCGCGTTTCAGAAACAGCCGCATCCCGCCGCAGACTTCTGCGAATCGTTTCGCCTCGGTCAGCGCAGTGGGTCGCCCGACAAAGTCGCGCAGTACATCATCGAGCTCGTCGCGGAACGCGCGATCGCGGCGAAGGTTGCGATACGCGGCTTCGAATTCATCGAGCGCCGCCATCAACGTTTCGGGAACGTAGCGTCCGCCGAACTCGCCGAAGTAACCGCGGCGGTCAGGCAGCGAAGCCGCGCGCGGGCGTGTCTCGGAACGATTCATGGTCTCCTCACGCGCTCGAATAGACGCGCCACTGCTGCGTGATCTTTGATGCCCGGCCTGGCCTCGACGCCGCTGGCGATGTCGACGGCGTCGGGGCGCACCAGGCTGATCGCCGCGACGACGTTGTCTGGATTGAGGCCGCCCGAAAGAAAGAAAGGTTTCGATCGCTCGTAGGTAGCCATCAGCGACCAATCGAAACGGCGGCCGGTGCCGCCGGCGCGGCGCTCGTCGTATGTGTCGAAGAGGAGCCACGCCGCGGTTGGCGTCGCGTGCGTGTCGGGGAGCGAGTCGCCAACGTGAAGCGTCTTGATCGCGGGGATCGCAAGCTCGCGAATGTCGTCGTCGGTCTCGCTGCCGTGCAATTGAACGAGATCGAGTCCAGCGACATCTTTGATCTCTCGGATGTAGTCGTTGGACGCATCGCGAAACACGCCGGCGATTCTCGATGCGTGGCCGCTCTCACGCAGCCGCGCCACGATCTTGCCGGCCTTTTCCGGCTCGACAAATCGCGGCGATCCGGGAACGAAAATGAAGCCGAGAAAATCGGCACCGCATTCGGCACAGAAGAGCGCGTCGACTTCGTTGGTAATGCCGCAGATCTTGATTTTGGTCATGGCACCGTCACCAGTTGCCGCACCGCCGCGGCCCGGTCATTCTGCCGCAACAGCGATTCGCCGACGAGAAAGGCATCGAAGCCTGCGGCGCGAAGCCGGTCGACGTCAACGCGCGTTTTGATCCCGCTCTCGGCGACGCGCAGCGCGCCTTGCGGAATCTGTTTCGCCAGCCGTTCGGATGCGCCGAGGTCGACGCTGAAGTCGCGAAGGTTGCGGTTGTTGATGCCGATGATGCGCGCGCCCCCACCCACCGCGCGCGCCAATTCCCCTTCGTCGTGGACTTCGACGAGGGCATCGCAGGAGTACTCGTCGAGGCAGGCGATGAAGTCGCGAATCTGCGCGGCATCGAGCAACGACGCCAGGAGCAGAATCGCGCTCGCACCGGCGGCGACGCCGCGAATGAGTTGGGATTCTTCGACGATGAAGTCTTTCATCAGAATGGGAAGTCCGCTCGACGTTGCGGCGCGATTGATCCATTCGCGGGAGCCGCGAAAGAAGTCAGGCTCGGTGACGATGGAGATGGCGGCGGCGCCGCCTTGCTTGTACGCCGCTGCGATGCCTTCGACATCCGGATTCTCTACAATCGGGCCAGCCGAAGGTGACGTTGACTTGATCTCGGCGATGACGTTGACGCCTTCGCGCTTCAAGGCTTCCGTCAACGCGAACGAGCTCCTGTTCCGCGCGGCACGCTCTGCCGCCGGGCGGTCGGGCGGCGCTTCGTTGCCGAGGCGCGCGCGCGTGCGGGAGACGATGTCGTTGAGGATGGTCATAACCTGTGTCCGGCGGAAGGGGTCAGACCCGAAGTGGAAGTGACGGAATTTGGCACTGACAGG
>DATAMS010000222.1:0-1788 GCA_036260495.1 Thermoanaerobaculia bacterium | reverse complement strand
CACCGATTTCGTTCACGACGGCGGCACAGTGATGGTCTCGCCCGCCAGCGGCTTCTACGCGTCATCAGGTCTCGGCAAGCGCGAGATCCGGATCGCGTACGTGCTCAATGAGAACGATTTGCGAACGTCGATCGAGTTGCTGCGGCGAGCGCTGGAAACGTACAAATGAAGAGTGAAGAGTGAAGGGTGAAGAGTGAAAGAAAAACGGCTCTCACGCCTTGTTTCACTCTTCACCCTTCACTCTTCACCCTTCAAACAGTGTCGGGCGCGATTCGTCCGGACCACTTTTCCGCCGGCAGTTCCAGCTTGCGGCTGAACAATCGCTTGATCAGCTTCAGCACGCCCGTGCGCCAGAGGATGTAGCCCGGATAGCCGGTGATCACCGAGAACTCGCCGTGCTTGAGATGCCGCACGCCCTGCTGAATCAGCCAGGGGATGCGCGCAAAGAGAATCAAAATCGGATGCGACGGCTGCGGCTCGTTGTAAGCGCGAACGCGTTGCAGCCAGCGGTCGAATGTTTTGCGCGACGGCTTCCAGACCATGAGTATGTACAGCAGTACGTTCGCCCACGTCGGCCGCAGGGCCGTGTAATTCTCGTTGATCTGCTCGACGTCGAATCCCTCTGCGATCATCTGTTGTTCGAGCGTCGTGTTGGGGATCACACGCAGTGAGAAGATGTTGAGCGTAAACGGGCGCGCCAGGCGATAGACCAGTTCCAGCGTGTCGATCACGTCCTGCCGCGTTTCGACTGGATTGTCGACGATGATGTCGTATGACGGATTGATCTGGTATGGCGCAAACTCCGCCAGCACTGCCGCGGCCTGTTCAATGCGTACAATCGGCGTCGGCCGTTTGTAGAACTTCAATATCCGCTCGCTTCCGCTCTGCACGCCCATGCGGATGCGGTTCATGCCCGCCCACGTCAGGATCTCGACTTTGTCGCGCTGCACGTAGGTCGGGATGATCCCGTAAATGCAGAACTCGATGCCCACTTCCTGGCGCCAGCGCGTGGCGAATTCGGTCAATTCGCGCAACGAAATGGCCAGGAAGCTGTCGTCATAAAAAAGTACGGTCTTGAGATAGGGATGGACCTTCAGCGCGGCCTGCACCTCGCCGATGATGTAATCGACGCCGCTGTGCCGGATCTTGCGATATTCGGGATCGTTGGCAATAAACACCGTATTGCCGCAATACGTGCAGTGCAGCGGACAGCCGATCGACCACACCGCCGGATAGGCGAGGCCGTTGTTGGCGAGATAGTCGCCGCGCGTGACAGGACGAAATCCCTTGTCGGGCTGGTAGATGCCTTCATCGCCGCCATACTTCGGATACGGCATCGAAGCGAGCTCCGCGGACGACATCAGCGGACGGAACGGATTGCGCTGGATCGCGCCGGTCGCCCGATCCTTGAACCAGAAGCTGCTCACTTTTTGGAAGTCGCTGCCGTTCTCGAAGTGATAGAGCCACTCGGCGAATGCCAGCTCACCCTCACCAGTACAAATCGCGTCCACATCCGCCGTGATCGCATCCTCGGGATAAATAATCGGATGAATCCCGCCCCACATCGTGTACGCCTTCGGGTTGATCGCCCGCACGCGCGTAGCCAGCTCTTTGGTGAGATCGGCGTACCCCGTCATCGAGGAAAAGGCGACCACGTCCGCCTGCGCCAACTCCTGCGCAATCTCCTCAACCTCAGGCGCTCCGAACGCCCGTCCTTCGCCAACCTTCCGCACGAACGACTTCCACATCGACCGGTACCGCTGCGTGCCGACGTAGAAGGTCCGCGTG
>DATAMS010000185.1:0-2822 GCA_036260495.1 Thermoanaerobaculia bacterium | reverse complement strand
CGATTACGATTTCGTCGTCGTCGCCACCGGCCCGCTCACCTCGCAGCCGCTCTTCCACGCCATCGATGAATTCCTCGGGCGCGACGGGCTGTATTTCTACGACGCGATCGCGCCGATCGTCGCCGCCGACTCGCTCGATTACTCGAAGCTCTACTGGAAATCGCGCTACGGCAAAGGCTCCGCGACCGATTACCTCAACGCGCCGATGACACAGGCGGAGTACGAAGCGTTCGTCGCCGCGCTGCTGTCGGCCGAGATTTTCGCGCCGCATGATTTCGAAAAGGCCGCGCACTTCGAAGGCTGCCTGCCGGTTGAAGAGATCGCGTCGCGCGGCATCGAGACCCTTCGCTTCGGCCCGATGAAGCCTGTCGGCTTGGAGCATCCCGTGACCGGTGAGCGGCCACACGCGGTCGTGCAACTTCGCAAAGAGGACCTGTCGGACGACTACTTCAACATCGTCGGCTTCCAGACGAAGATGAAGGTTCCCGAGCAGAAGCGCGTGATCCAGATGATTCCCGGTCTCGAGAATGCCGTCTTCGCGCGTTTCGGCTCGATGCACCGCAACACGTTCATCAATGGACCAAAACATCTGCGGCCAACGTTTCAAACGAAGCTCGATGACCGCGTTTTCTTCGCTGGCCAGATCACCGGTGTTGAAGGCTACGTGGAGTCGTCCGCTGTCGGCCTGCTCGTCGCGCGCTACATCGACGAGTTGTCTCGCGATCTTCCAGCAATACCGCTGCCCTACTTCACAGCGCTCGGCTCCCTCGGGCGCCACGTCGCCGAATCGTCTCCCGACCGCTACCAGCCTTCGAATGTGACGTGGGCAATGATCGAAGACGTCATCGGCCGATGCCGCAAGATCGAGAAGCGCGAACGGCAGGTCGAAAAAGCGATGACGGCCATTCGGTTGGTGGCGGCCTCCACGAAGGCGGCGGTTTCGGTTACTTCCGATTCGCTATCGGTTTAGTGTCACAGCCATGCCCCAGCGGGCAGCGGATCGTCTGGTGCTGGCACCGTGCGTATGTCAAACGGCTCGGGTTTGTCACGCCGAACCGGCGAGGCGCGGACACCAACTCAGGCTCCTCCTGTGGCAGACTTCGCGTCGATGCCGGAAGTTCTCTATGTCTATGCGATCGCCCGTGCGGGCCATCCGCTGCCCGGGCGTGTCGAGGCAATCGACGGATCCGATCGCTTGCAGCAGATTGATACTGGACCGTTGGCCGCGTTTGTCACGCCGGTCGACGACGTCGATTTCTCGCAGGGTGTGATCGACGCGCGGGCAAAAGACGTGGAGTGGCTCGGCGGAATCGGCTATCGGCATCAAAGTGTGATGAGCGCGCTGATGCAAGGCGGCACGATCATCCCGCTTCGCGCCTTCACCCTCTTCGCCTCGGCAGACACGCTTCGCGCACATCTCGAAAGCGAGCAAGCCCACTTCTCGAAACTTCTCGACCGGCTCGACGGAAAGCAGGAGTGGACGCTGCGACTCGAATTCGATCCGGAACGTTGGAGCGAGGCACTCGTGACGCGCGTCGATTCGTTGCGCGCGTTGTCCGAGGAGATCGATGGGGCGTCGGCGGGCAAAGCGTTCTTGTTGCGCAAGAAACTCGACGACGAAAAGAAACGCGCCTCGCGCGAGGCCGAGCAGCAGGTGATGGCCGAGGTCGAGACCGCTGTGATGGAGAAGCTGGCGTGCGACACCGTTGCCGAGACCCGCCAGCAGCGATCCGGTGCGTTTCCGCAGATCAATGTGCTCATCAATCGCGACGAGGAATCGCGCCTCGTCGAGGTTCGCGACATCTTGTCGCAGCGCTACGGCGACGAAGGCGTGACCCTTGCGTTGACCGGACCGTGGCCGCCGTATACGTTCTGTGGAAAGGATGAGGGATGAAGGAGGAAGGATGAACAAAAGCCGCGCGAGCTCGCTGATCCTTCATCCTTCATCCTTCATCCTTCATAATTCATCCTTTCTAACCATGCCTGACGAAAACGACGAACTTGGCCTGCTCGAAACGCTCGATCACCTGCTCGACCGTGGCGTGGTGATCGCCGGCGAGGCGGTCGTCTCCATCGGCGACGTCGATCTCCTCTACCTCGGCCTCAACGTTGTTCTTGCCAACGTCGACGCCATCATCCGGACCTCGCAGCCGAAGAAAATCAAATGAAGGTGCTCGTCATCGGCGCGCATCTCGAACGAGCCGATATCGAGCCGGTGGCGGAGGCGTTGCCGGTGGGCGATCTCTGGCTCAGCGGCATGCCGGTCGCGGACGATCAACCCGTCGGCGACCGCGCGCTCCTTCTTCGCGTAGCCCAAACGCGCGCGTCGCTGCTCGACCGCGGCACGTTCATCGCCATCCGCTACGGCTTCACCGCGCATGCGTCGAGCGATGCGATGGCGAAATGTGCGGCGCATCTCGATCGCTGGGGGCGCACGCTGCAGGAGTGTCGCGGAATGGTGGAGATGACGTTGAAGGTCGCGGCGTCGTCGCCGCAAGCGCGTCCCGATCGTCACGACTTCGCATCCGGCGCCGCATACTTTCGCGCGCTCCACGATGCCACGCGCGCCGCGTCCATCGATCCGCTCTTTCGCGAGACCGTGGAGAAAAACCTGGTGCCGCTCGCAGTCAAAAATCGCTGGTCGAATCGCGACAACGCATCGCTTGAATTCGCGATGCTCTTACAACGCGAGTCCATTGGCGCGGTCAACGCCGCCGGCGCCGCGCTCAAACATGACTTCGTGTCCGTCCCGTTTCTCCTCTCCGGTCCGTGGCCTTTGGAGGTCTTTGCCGATGATCACGAATGACGAAGAGCGCCTCCGC
>DATAMS010000177.1:0-4141 GCA_036260495.1 Thermoanaerobaculia bacterium | reverse complement strand
GGCGGTAGTCGGAAATCGGGTGTCGGGAGTCGGAGCGAGCGGCAAATCGACGGACATCTCGTTGGTACTGGCGCCGACGATCCGCCGGCCTTGCTCCCACACCCCACACCCCACTCCCCACTCCCCGCGAATGAATCCGATCTCCGACCCCCGACCCCCGACAACCGACTTCCCGCGGAACACTGGCTCATCGAACAAACCGGCATGCCTCTCGACGCCGCGCGCGAGATCGTCGCCTACCTCGACGACTCCCGCCGCGCCCTCGGCGCACTGCCAACGCAGGACACGCTCATCCTCGAGCGTTTCTTCGACGAATCGGGCGGCATGCAGCTCGTTCTGCACGCGCCGTTCGGCAGCCGCATCAACAAGGCGTGGGGGCTGGCGCTCCGCAAACGGTTCTGCCGTCAGTTCAACTTCGAGCTGCAGGCGGCGGCGACCGAGGATGCGATTCTGTTGTCGCTGGGACCGCAGCACTCGTTTCCGCTCGCGGATGTCTTCCGCTATCTGCATCCCGCCACCGCGCGCGACGTTCTCGTGCAGGCGATGCTCGCCGCGCCGGTTTTTCCGACGCGCTGGCGCTGGAACACCACCATCTCGCTGGCTATCCCGCGCAATCGCGGCGGACGCAAGACGCCGCCTCCGTTGCAGCGCGCGATGGCCGACGACCTCATGGCCGCCGTCTTCCCCGACGCCGCGGCCTGCCCCGAAAACCTCGGCGGCGACCGCGAGCTGCCGGATCATCCGCTCGTCAATCAAGTCGTCCGCGACTGCCTCGAGGAAGCGATGGACTTCGACGGCCTCGCGCGCGTGCTCACGCGCATCCACGCGGGCGAGATCGAATGCATCGCCCGCGACACCACCGAGCCGTCGCCGCTCGCACACGAGATCCTGAACGCCAAGCCGTACGCGTTCCTCGACGACGCGCCGCTGGAGGAGCGCCGCACGCAAGCCGTCATGACCCGCCGCACCACCGCCAACGACCTCGGCGCACTCGATCCCTCCGCGATCGCGCGCGTTCGCGAGGAAGCGCGTCCCGATCCGCGCGATGCCGACGAGCTGCACGATGCGCTGCTGACGTTTGGCTTCCTGCTAGAGGGCGAGGTCGATGCGCCGGAGTTGTTCACGGAACTGGCGGCTGCGCGAAGAGCGACTGTGTTGTTTGCCGCGGCAGGCATATGGGTCGCCGCCGAGCGCATCCCCGAAATCCTGGCTGTCCATCCCACGATCACCACCGACATCGATCCGCCCGCATCGCGCAAAAACAAGGAATGGTCCCGCGAAGAAGCGATCACCGAAATCATCCGCGGCCGCATCTCCCTCCTCGGCCCAACGACGGCAACCGAGCTGGCGTCATCGATGAACATCACCGAATCCGACGCCGGCGCCGCCCTCCTCAAACTCGAACAGGAAGGCCTCGTCCTCCGCGGTTCTTTTACTCCCACCCCCCACACCCAACACCCCACACCCCGACAACAATGGTGCGACCGCAGACTCCTGGCCCGCATCCATCGCTACACGCTCAACCGGCTGCGCGCCGAGATCGAGCCGGTCACCGCTGCCGACTTCACCCGCTTCCTCTTCGCCTGGCAGCACGTCACGGCGTCGACGCGGCTGACCGGAATCGACGGACTTCACGAAGTCATCAAACAACTCGATGGATTCGAGATCGCCATGAATGCGTGGGAGCGGCACATCCTGCCGCTGCGCATCGATCGCTACGAACCATCGCTACTCGATTCGCTCTGCTTCAGCGGCGAAGTGGGATGGGCGCGTCTGACCACCGGCGTAGCGCTCGCACCTCGGCCGCACGTTGCCTCCTGGCTCTCGCCTGAGCCGGCGCAGCCAGCCTTGAGCGAAAACGCGCAGCGCGTTCTCGACACGCTCCAAACGCATGGCGCGTCTTTCAGCCGCGATTTGAGTTCTGATCAAGAAGTGATCGACGAGGTATCGAACGCAGGCCTCATCACGTCCGACGGCTTCATCGGACGCCGTCCCGAACGCGCCGGACGCTGGTCGTTGCTTGCCGCGAGCAGCGATCGTGAAGAGGCCGTCGAAACACAAGCCCGCGCGCTGCTGCGACGATACGGCGTCATCTTCCGCCGCCTGCTGACACGCGAACCGAACGCCGCGCCATGGCGCGAGCTCGCCCGCGTCTACCGGCGCCTCGAAGCACGCGGCGAAATCCGCGGCGGCCGCTTCGTGGCGGGCATGTCCGGCGAACAATTCGCGCTGCCCGAAGCGGTGGAAAAACTCCGCGAGATCCGGCGAAGCGCGCTCGACGGAAGACTCATCGTCATCAGCGCCGCCGATCCGCTCAACCTGATCGGCATCCTCACCACCGGCGAACGAATCCGCGCCATCGCGGGCACGCGCATCGCCTACCGCGACGGGATCGCCCTCTCCGTGATGGAAGGCGACTTCCTCCGCCCGCTCGCGGAGCCGGACATGGATGTGGCGATGGCGCTGGCGGGAAGACGCGTACCGGTGGCGGCGGGGTTTGTGGGGCGTACAGCGTGACGGACCGTCGCCATCTCGGCGGGCGACCGTGAGTCGAGCCGCGGCTAAAGAGAACCGCCCGCCTTGTACTTTGCCCGGCGGCTCTCGAAGGCCACTTTGGTACCCTCCAAGACGTTAAGAAGATTTAGATTCGTCGGCGAGTGTTCGATACTTCCCAACTCATAACGAACGTGGTTTCCGTCGGCCTTGTCTATGCGAGCATGAATCACCTGCTCCGCGTCGCACACAACCGCCAAGTTAGGATTGTGCGTCACGATGAACAGTTGCCTACGCTTTTTAGCGTGCCGAATGCAGGGCACGAGATATTTCTTTACCGAGCTGTTATCGAGGTTCTCCTCCGGTTGATCGATGATCAACGGCAAACGATCATCGTCAATCGCCAAGTAGAAAACCAAGAGAAGCAAGCCGCGCTCACCCGGCGAAATCTCTTGAAGGGTACGCTCACCCAATCTCAGCTCGTATCTTGGCTCTAGGAAGTCCAAGCTGTAGAGCAAATCGTACAGCGCCTTCGGCGACTTCTCCTTCTTCATTTGTTTGGTGAGGGGAACAAAGGGCCGACTGGGATCTCGTAGGTCGACAGAGAGTGCCTCTTCCATCACATTCAGAAACGCATTCACGCCGTCGATGCTCGTAAAGTCACGATAAGGGCCGCGAGCGTTGAGCGGCCGAGGCGATCAGAATGCGGGACATGCGAGAAGATGACGCGGTCAAGTTCCTGTTCAAAATCAGTGAAGCTCTTTTCGTCCCGCTCGTTGCAAATACGCTCCAAATATCCCTGCGGCAGGTACTTCACCCTTTCTACCTCACCCTTCGAAACGACCGTCGAAAGGCTGCGAAATGGCGACTCCTCACCGTTAGACCATCTGACGCGAGGCTCAAACTCACCTGATCTATCGACCTTCCCGACCGCGTCTTTCGCACGAAACCGTTTTGCTCTTAAGAAGCCGTACTCCTCTTCGCTTAACTGGCAGCCCCCCATCAACGCCAAAGTGTCAGCTAGCGCGCTCTTGCCTGAACCCTTGTTCCCGATAATCGCAACCATTTCCGGATTGAGCGGGAACTGGGTTGCATCAAACCACTTCTCAGCCAATTTCGAAGTCGCTTTCTTCTTGATCGCTATAGATTCAATGAAGAAGCGCTGCTGGTGATTCATTTCGTCAAGCAGTGGAGGAAGCAAACCAATGTAAGCCCGAGCATGCGGTTCGTTCATCACCTGTCGTAGACCAGAGAACAGAGGATCAGCCTTGATCCAGCAATACCTCTGCTGCGCAGGCTCAAACATGCGGTCCAAGTCGTGGGCGTCGGAGCCCCACAGGCATGGCTTGCACGCACCGAACGGCTCTGAACACTCTGCTGAAAGGGCCCACGCACGTGTTTTCTCATTTGAGCTGAAGATTGCGTCGCTCTTTTGCAACAGCACTCCACGCAGGTGCCCAGACTGCGACAACCAATGCAAATCACCCATCGACTCTTCGGCAAGAATGACCGCGTACCGGCCCCGAAAAAGACTATTCGACGCAAGGACCATGGATATCGTTTCATCGTCCACGGTGGCAGCGTTACATCCCTGTTCCATATCGCTCCCAAGGAGCTTGGGGAACTGTCCTTTCCGTTGACGACCGAG
>DATAMS010000165.1:0-3449 GCA_036260495.1 Thermoanaerobaculia bacterium | reverse complement strand
CGCCTCGATGCCGACGTGGGTGCAGGCGGGCGGCTACGAAGCCTGGCGCAAGCGGTTGCAGGATCCGGCCACGCGCCAGAAGGTGATCGCCGAGATGCGCACGCCGAGCGATAGCTGGGAGAACCTGCTGCTCCTCTCCGGCGGCGCGGATCGCGTCCTCCTGGTCGGCTTCAAAAGCGACGCCCTCAAGCCGCTGACCGGCAAGACGCTGGCCGAGGTGGCGAAGATGCGCGGCGTGTCCCCGGAGGACGCGGCCATCGACCTCGTCATCGAAGACGGCACGCGCATCAGCACGATCTACTTCCTGATGTCCGAGGACAACCTGCGCAAACAGATCGCGCTGCCGTACGTCTCCTTCGGCTCCGACGCCGACTCCTCCGCCCCCGAGGGCGTGTTCCTGAAATCGTCGAACCACCCACGAGCCTACGGCAACTTCACCAACCTCCTCGGCAAGTACGTCCGCGACGAGCACGTGATCCCGCTGTCCGAGGCCATCCGCCGATTGACCTCGCTCCCCGCACAGAACCTCGGCATCCCCAACCGCGGCCTCCTGACTCCTGGCAACTTCGCCGACGTAGTGGTCTTCGATCCCAACACGATCGGCGCGCAAGCAACGTACGAAAAACCGATGCAGTTCGCGACCGGCGTAGTCCACGTTTTCGTCAACGGCGTGCAGGTGCTGAGCGACGGCGAGCACACCGGGGCGAAAGCGGGGAGGGTGGTGGTGAGGGGGCGTTAGGTGTATCTCGGTGTAGCCGCGCGCCCTACGTCCGCGCAACCTTCTGTGGTTTTCGCGCAGCCGCGACCTCTCTGATCATTTCCCCCGCATCCGCGCCGAGCACCTCGGCTACTTCCAGGATCGTCGAGAGGCTGGGGATGTTCCCGCCCGCTTCGACGACTCCGAGGTATTGGGCATTCATCCCCGCACGCCTGGCGAGCTTGACGATTGTCCATCCGCGAGCCAAGCGCTCGCGCCGAAGCACCGCTCCGAAGCGGAGAGCATCAGGATCAGCCTGTCGAGCTCGCGGCATTGGTCAATGATACCGCCATGGATGCTGAAAACGGATCGAACCTCGGGTTGAATTTGTCCATGGCACATGTTTGGTGGGCTCTCGGCCTCCTCGGTATTGCCATGGCACTAGCCGGGAGCACGAAACGCCTCCTCAAAGTGTCCACGGATCTACTTCTCGCTTTGAAATGGCTTCTCCAGCCTGCCATGGATCGCTTGAGGGAGTCTCTGAGACTACTCGATAAGTCCCAGCATCTACCCGTCCACCGGAACGACTACTGGCAGTATCCATGGATCTACTCATCAACTGATTTTGCCTCCTCGGATGATCCGAGGATCTACCCGAGACCTGACGAAGCCTGCGCGACACGGAATTCGTTGGCCAGTGAAGGGCATCGACAATCCCGCCACTCCCGACAACTCGTCGGCGTGAGCAGATACCACATCCTTGAGCTCCCGAGCCAGCACGTGATGAGCCGGCGTCTCTTCTCGTCGCAACAACCCCTGATCGTGCGCACGCACGCGCCCACGGCAACTTCGCGAACCTCCTCGGCAAGTACGTCCGCGACGAGCACGTGATCCCTCTAGCCGAGGCCGTCCGCCGACTGACCCCCGCTCCCCGTCAAAACCCTCGGCATTCCCAACCGCGGAGTCCTCGCTGTTGGCAACTTCGCCGACATCGTGGTCTTCGATCCCAACACGATCGGCGTGCAATCCACCTACGAAAAACCAATGCAGTTCGCGACCGGCGTAGTCGACGTGTTTGTCAACGGAGCGCAGGTGCTGGCCGACGGCGAGCACACGGGAGCAAAGGCGGGGAGGGTGGTGGTGAGGGGGCGGAGGGATCGCTGATATGCGTGCTGAGACAAAGCGAGAGCCTGAGTCGGCCGAACGCGAATCTATTTCAGGGTCTGAGCCAAGGAATTCGCTACGGCGACGGGCGAGGGGCTCAAACCAGCGGGCGGAGTGTCAGATGTTATGATGATTGACAATGATGGAGGTTTGCCGAGTTGGAGGAATGCAAGAATTTGGTGCATTCGTCGACGAGCTTGAATCCTTCGTTAAATCCATTCTCAAGCGTGGCGGCGTCGTAGATTCTGACCGTGGGCGGATTGCAGCTGCGCTCGACGGCAATGCGGGCGCCGCGCTGCGACGATTGGTGAATGTCTCTGCGCGACGGAATGCAGGCGCGTTCTTTACAGGCAGCTCGCTTGCCAATGCGCTTGTTTCGCCGCGCGCAGAACTGATTCGGCAGGGTGCTGTGGTCGCAGACCCGGCATGTGGTGCAGGCGACTTGCTAATCGCGTGTGCAACCCACATGACCACTGCGCCCACGCTCACGCAGACGCTAAACAGTTGGGGGCAGCGGCTGTGCGGCAGTGATCTTGAGCCTAATTTTGTTCGCGCGGCGATTCTCCGAGTGATTCTCCAGGCAATGAGTAGGGTTCATGTTATCGACTGCGCCGATCTGGCTACGCTGAAGAGGTATCTGGGTCGCATTCGGTGCGAAGACGGCCTCGCCGTGGACCGCCGCGACGCGCGGTTGATCGTGCTGAACCCGCCGTATGGTTCATCGCGGGCGCCTGATGACTGTACTTGGGCCTCCGGTGCCACAGCACGAGCAGCGCTTTTCTACGATGCGGTTCTGACCGCCGCACCTGCCGATTGTCGGCTTCTAGCGCTTCTTCCGGACGTTCTTCGCTCGGGGCGTCGTTACGAGAAATGGCGTTCCGGCGTTAGCAAACTTACCGTCATCGAAGGCATTCGCCCGGCCGGCTTATTCGACCATTGGACCGATGTCGATGTTTTCGAATTGGCCGCGATTCGGGTAGCGACTAGCGTCGAAAGGAAGGTTGAGTGGTGGGCCACAGAAATGGAAACGATGGGACCGACGTTGAGCGACGAGTTTCACGTTTCGGTCGGACCTGTAGTCCCGTTCCGAGATCGCAAGTCAGGCCCTGCGCATCCGTACATTCATCCGCGCAATCTTGAGCCTTGGCGGGAGGTCCTGCCCCGTGATGAGACACGAAAGTACTCAGGTCCCGTGGTCGCTCCACCATTCGTTGCGATTCGTCGCACCTCAAGACCCGGGGACCGACATCGTGCCACCGCCACGATTGTAAAAGGTGAGAGCAGTGTCGCGGTTGAGAATCACATCATCGTTTGCAAGCCACACGACAATACGCTCAGAAGCTGCCGAACCCTCATGCGAAGGCTCCGCGAGGAGAGCACCACCATATGGCTTGACGAGCGCCTGCGCTGTCGTCACCTCACGGTCTCGGCTATTCGTGAACTACCGTACGAGGACAATCGACGGTGACAGTCATTCGGAGGCGATCCCACCTTCGCGTCGCGCCAGAAATCCTACGCAGGCTTGGCGAAGAACTAAATCCAGCGCCTGATCAAGGCATTATTGAGCTGGTCAAGAACGCATACGACG
>DATAMS010000164.1:0-2667 GCA_036260495.1 Thermoanaerobaculia bacterium | reverse complement strand
CGCGCGCGTGCTGCCGCGGCGCAAGCGCACGCGCGGCGGCGGCATCGGTTGGGTTAGCGGCGCAGCGATGGCGTTTCGCCGTGAAGTTTGGAACGACGCCGGCCCGTTCAACGAGAACTATCGCTTCTACGCGCAGGATCTCGAGCTCTGCGTTCATGCACGCGCACACGGCTGGCGCGTGCGCGTGATCGAGGATGCGCGGGTCGTGCACGACGGCGGCGCCACGCTGCGCCGCGCGCGCGATGTGGCCGAACTTCCGCACGATCCGTCGCTGCTTTGGCTCGATCTGCTCTCGTGGGGACGCGCGCATTACGGACGCGGCTGGGCGTGGACGGCATGCGCGCTGATGTGCGTGGCCGCATCTCTGCGAATCCTCGCGCGAACACTTCGCGAACTGTTCCTCCGCGGTGACGCGCGCCGCGCGTCGCGATCAACGACTCGGTTGTACGCCGCGGCCCTGCGTCAGCTCTTGATAGAACGCGAGCAGCCCGCGGGCCAGACCTTCGGTCGAGTAGCGTGACGCGACGAGACGCTGGCCAGCTTCGCCGATCGCGTGCGCCTTCGCCGGATTGTTCAGCAAGTCCGTGACGGCCGCGGCGAACATCTCTGCATCATCGGCCAGCAGGATGTCCTGGCCGTGCCGCACGCCGATTCCCGCGGCTCCGATCGTCGTGGCCACGACCGGTGTGCCGAGGGCCATCGCTTCGAGGATCTTGATGCGCATGCCGCCGCCGGAAAAAACCGGCGCGATCATCACGTCCATCGATCGAATGAATTCCTGCGCGTCCGGAACCTCCCCATCGAACGTGATGCCGCTCGCTTCCAGCCGCTCGCGCAACCATTGCGGCGCGTTACTCCCAGCGACATGCACCTCGCCCCGCACACTCGCCCCCAACTCCTCAGCGATCCAAATCGCTCCATCCTGATTCGGCCGGTAATCGAGCGATCCAAGAAAACCGATGCGCGCCGCTTCGTCGCCGGCCGAGTTCGACGCAGGTGCCGGCCGCCCTTCCTTCATATCCACACCGCCCGGCAGCACGTACATCGGCCTCGTGCAGCCAAGCGCGCGAAAATCGCGAGCATCGTCGTCTGTAATCGGGACCATCGCGTCGCAAGTGTTCAGATGGCGGATCTCATATCGTCGAAGGCTGCCAGCGATGAACCGCAGCGCAACGCGAAACGCCGCGTTCTTCTCCCGCGCCGCAATCTGCTCCCAGATCCGAAATTCGACATTGAGCGACCGCAGAACGATGACCGCACGCGAAACCGCACGAATCGCCGGAACGTACGGCAACAGAAACGGACTCTCGATCTGCACGACATCAACATCCGACGCCTCCAACAACGCGCGCAACTCTCGCTCGAACTGCGGCGAGTAGAAACGCGCCACCAGCATCGGCGTACCGATCCGCATCAAACTGCGCAGCACCGAAGAAGTATCGATATCAATTGCATCGACGCGAATCGGAGCCAGCGCCTGCCGCGCCACCTCCAGATCCGCCTGCTGTTTCTTTGGATTCAGCGACAGGATGCGCACCTCGGCGCCGAGCCGTTGCATCCCCGCCGCGATCTGCAGCATGACGACGCGCCCGCCGTCGCTGGGCGGATACGCGAGTCGCGGCGTGAGTTGAAGGATGCGCATCAGTTAGCCGCATTTCTCACACCGTTATCGCGACTCTCCCATCGAGCGCCTTCTCCCCTCGTGCTTTTCGAGGGGAGAAGGTGCCGAAGGCGGATGAGGGGTGTGATTCGATCGGCGACTGGAATGAGGTTCCGGCCGGCGTAGAGTAATTGCGCGGCTCATGTTCGGCAACGTTGCAGTCAAACGCCCCCACATCCGGCCTTCGGCCACCTTCTCCCCCACAAAGCGTGGGGGAGAAGACGCTCGAACGGAGATCGTCGCGATGAGTGTGAGAAGCGCGGATTAGTCGAGCAGATCAAGCGAACGATAAAGCGCGAGATGCGCCAGCGCTGCCTCTCGCGATGATGCCACCGTCTCCGGCACCTTCGTGGTCAGCTCACCGCCGAGCCATCGGCGGACGACGTTCACGATTCCGGCGGAACCTTCGTTCAGCGGCGCAAGCCATCCGCCTCCACTGCATGCGATGCGTTCCGCCTGCGCGCCGTGGTTGAACGCGACGGCCGGCACGCCCGCCAGCCAGCATTCGGAGAGTGTCAGGCTGTAACTCTCCGGAACGATCGAAGGGAGCAGCGCCAGACCGATTGCGTGCTTGTGCAGCAGCGACGGAAGCGATCCGGCGCGGTAGTAGCCATGAACGAAAACGTCCGGCATGCGCCGGAGCGCGCGCAGCAGGACTTCGTCGCCGCCTCCAAAGATGTGCCATTCCTGTCCGGGAATGGCGTTGATGATTTCAGGCAGAAGGTGGCCGCCTTTGTGCGTGCGGACATTCCCCGCGAACGCGATCCGGCGCCGCAAGCCGCGCGCTCGCTCGATCGGCGTGATATCGACCCCCGGCTCGATCACGTGCGCACCGGAATTAGAAAACGCGACGTGCGCGCGGTAGTGATCGCGCAAAAACGCAGACGGAAAAATCACCGCGCGTGCATGCTGCAGAAGCGCTTGCGCGGATCGCTCAGTCATCAGCGAGAGATCGTGTATCGCGAGCACGACGTTGTCGAACGAAAGCAGTTCGTCGATGTCGAGGC
>DATAMS010000206.1:0-7944 GCA_036260495.1 Thermoanaerobaculia bacterium | reverse complement strand
GCGGCAGCGCGCCTTTTTGCGTCGTCTGGCCGCGGGCCATCATCAGGGCGACGATCGATGCTGGGAACGCGGTCGTCCGCATCATCGCAGAGAGGCCGGTGGCTTCGTCGTAGCGGTCGATGATGTCGTAGCGGAGGCGTCGTCCATCGCCAACGAACTCGACGCGGACGAGGACAACATCCGGTTCGTCCGCAGGCAGATTGCGGACGAGGAGATCGCCGAGCACGCGGCGCGGGGCGATCTGCACGCTGTCGACGGTGATCTTCTCGCTGCTGCAGAGGCCGAGGTCGATCATCGTCTTGAATTTGGCACAGTGGCCGGGATAGCGAATCGTCTTATAGTCGAGCTCGCGCACCTTGCCGAGGAACGTTTCGGGCAGCGTTGAAGTGCCGCCGGAGGTCTGGAACGCCTCCATCTTCCCAAACGGTTCCGGGAACTCGATCTCCTCCACCTCGGTCATCGAATCGACCATCGTGATGCGGCCGTCGCGGATGACGCGGGCGCGCTCGATGTACTCGTTGATGAGGCCTTCGACCGAGAAGACGAGTTGGTAGTCGAGCGGCGGTTTCGGATTCTGCGGAAGGCCGCCGACCCGGATGTGGATCTCATCGAGCTGCTTGAACTGTGCAGCGCCGTGCACGACAAGCACGGCCACCATGCCGGGCGCGAGGCCGCAGTCGGGAACAATGTTGACGCCACGGGCCCGCGCTTCGGCGTCGAGCGCGAGCTCGGCATCGACGATGTCGTTGTTGCCGCCGAGGTCGCAAAAGTTCGTGCCGGCTTCGATGGCGGCGCGGGCCAGGCGTTCGTTGAGCCAATAGTTGACGCAACTGATGGCGCTGTCGTGACCGCGCATCAGAGCGACGACATCCGCGTGGTTGCTGACGTCAATCGCGCGGGGCGTGACGTTGCCGTCGACAGCCGAGGCGACGTGGTTGGCGCGATCGGCAGCGACGTCGGCGACGGTGACTTCGTCAATGTCGGGTTGCTGGATGAGATCGTGGACTGCGCCGAAGCCCATACGGCCGGCGCCAAGAACGAGGATTCGCATGGCGGCGCATGGTAGTTTATCTGCGTACTTCTGCGTGATCCGCGGACGACGTTTCTATCCGCAGATGACGCAGATGGACACAGATAAATCCGCGGAAGAAGTGAAGGCTGTTGCGAATGACGAACCGGTTGCCGAGTTGCCAGGTGAACCGGTTGCCGATGAAGTGCCGGTGCCCGGGTTGCCGGGTGACCAGGTTGCCGGCGAAGCGCGGGTTGGGGCTGTTTCGGAGTCATTGAATCGCGAAGTTGCCGCGGGTGGACCCAGCGACTCAGCAGCGCGGCAACCGGGCAAACCGTCAGAAGGCACCCCGGCAACCAGTCAACTCGGCGACCTCCCCGGCGCGGCGGAGGATCCCACCAACCCAGCAACCCAGCAACCGGGCAACCAGCAGGAAGACAACCCGGCGACCGGGCAACCCGTCAACCTGCCCAACGAGCGCCTCGTCGTCATCAAGCATCACGCGCTCGTGCGGCTCTCGCACTGGCTGAACGTGCCGATCTTGTTTGCCCTCGTCGTCAGCGGTCTGTCGATCTACTGGGCTTCGCCAGTTTTCCTGCACAAGCCCGATCCGGTTACGCACAGCCGCGACTATCTCGCCGACATCGGTATCGCCATCGCTCAACACATTCCCGGTGCGAAAGCCGACGGCTTCTGGTTCTACGATCACTTCGGCCTCGGCGTCTTCAATCTCGCCGGTGCGCTGCGCTGGCATTGGCTCTTTGTCTATCTCTTCCTCGCCACCGGCGTCCTCTACATCCTCGGCCTGCTCCTCGGCGGCGGGTATCGCGCACTGTTGCCGCGGCGCAGCATGATCGCGGATGGATTCGCGATGATCCATTATTACGCTGGCGTCGTTCCGATGAAGATCCTGCGCCGCCCGTGGCCGCATCCGCACATCACGACCAAGTACAACGCACTGCAGCGCGGCGCGTACGCATCGATGCCCATCGCGGGCGCGCTCGCCCTCGCGAGCGGCTGGGCGATGCACAAGCCGGTGCAGTTCTGGTGGCTGGAACGGCTCTTCGGCTCGTACGACGGCGCGCGCATCGTTCACTTCATCGTGATGATCTACTTCATCCTCTTCCTGATTCCGCATGTGATCCTGGTGCTGGTCGACGGATGGGACACGATGCGCTCGATGATCGTGGGCTGGTCGGAGAGAATCGTCGGAGGGAACCATGACTGACGAGATGCCATCTCTCTTCGTCGATGAGAAAAAACTGCGCCGTCAGTCGCGCCGCGATTTCATCCTCTTCGGCGCCGGCGCGTTTGCGGCACTGGCGGGACTCTGGTGGATCGCGCCGCTCGGATCGAAGAAGAAGATTTTCGGCGAGCACACCGCCGATGCCCTCGACACACTCGCCGCCCGCCTCGGCGCAACCCACGAGCGCAGCGAACGGTTTCAGAATCGCGCGCTGACGTTCGATGACGACATCGCCGAGGCGTTGTATTCGCCGAATCGAACCGTTCGGACGTATTCGAAGCGCGACATCACGCCGCTGCGCAACAATTACGAAGGCCGCACGCCGTCGCCCGAGTACATCAAAGACTGGACGCTGACGTTGACCGGCCTCGCGTCCGGCAACGACGTCGTGCTGCGACTGTCCGACCTGTCGTCCCTCGCGCAACACGAACAGATCACGCGCCTCTGCTGCGTCGAAGGATGGAGCGCCATCGCCGGCTGGAGCGGCATCCGCTTCTCCGATCTTCTTCGTGCCTATCCGCCAGCCGCAAGCGCGAAATGGGCGGCGATCGAATCGTCGGTCAACCTCGACGGCAACGGCAATCCCGATCCGTACTACGTCTCGATCGATCTGCCCACCGCGCAACATCCTCAAACCCTGCTGGCCACGCATCTCAACGGCTCACCACTCGGCGCCGATCACGGCGCCCCGCTCCGGCTCGTAGCCCCAATGAAACTCGGCCTCAAGAACATCAAAGCGATCACCAAGATCGCCTACACCGTCGATCAGCCACGCGATTTCTGGGGCGAGCGCGGGTACTCAAAGTACGACGGCTTGTAAATTGCGCCGGCCTGCGGCCTGCGCGTTGTCGGTTGTCGGTTGGTTGCGCTTCGCGCGTTGTCGGGCGTTTTAGATGGGCGGGAGTGGACAACCGATGCGAAGGAGCACGAAGTCCGATATGACTTACGCAAAGTCCGATGCGACTTGGACGAAGTACGACGCGACTTCCGCGAAGTACGACGCGACTTGGACGAAGTGCGACGCGACTTGCGCGAAGTACGACGCGACTTGCGCCGCGGATGCGGCGCGGGATGGTAGCCGGGGGTGCGAGCCCCGCGAGCAACCCCCGGATTCCGGTCGCGCGCGTTCTTGTGCCGCGTCAGCGGCACTGGAAGAGGTCAACGCCAATTACGAGGTCCGTCAGGGTGCTCGCTCTTTGTGCTCGAACCGTCATTGGACGATATGTCCATTGCCGCTGACGCGGCACGAAACCACTGGCGCATCCTTTTCCGGGGGTTGCTCGCAGGCTCGCACCCCCGGCTATCCTCCGGTGCCGCTCCGCGGCCTATCAAGCAGCACAATCGTCGCCGCTTCGCGGCCAGACCGCCCAAAAATGCCTCGCCGCGGTCCTTCGACAACGCGGCGCGCAGCGCCGCAATCAACCGACAACCGACAACGCGCGCCGCTAGGCGCGCAGGTATGAACGAATCGAAGTCAAAAACGTCTTCACATCGATCGGCTTGGAGATATACCCATCGCAGCCGGCTTCGAGGAAGCGGTCGCGGTCGCCGCGCATGGCGTGGGCGGTGAGGGCGAGGATTGGGATTGCTTTCGTGCGCTCGTCCGTCTTCATCTCGCGGACGACGCTAAGGCCGTCGATGCCGGGCAGGTGGATGTCCATCAGGATCAGGTCGACCGGATCGCCGCTGCGCGCGATGGAGAGCGCGTCCTCGCCGCTGGCGGCTTTCACGATCTGGTAGCCGCCCTCTTCGAGCAGGTACTCGACGAGCTGCATGTTCATGTCGTTGTCCTCGACCACGAGGACTCGGGCGGTATCGCTCATAGACGATCTAGGACGGCTTCTTTGCCGGCGTCTTCGGCTGGTTTGCCTCGGGGAAGAATTTCGGATCGAAGTCGACCTTCGCCGCTTTGCGCATTACCTCGATCTTGTCCATCGTGTTCTGCTGCTGCACGCGATGCGCGATCCCCTGCTTCACCTGATCGAACGGTTGCGCGGTGCGGGCGCCCGCTTTGAAAATGTGAATGCCGTAGCGCGACGGCACCGGCTCGCTGACCTGGCCCGGCTGAAGTTGCACGACATGCGATTCGATTTCGGGCGGAAGCATGCCGGGGCTGAAGGGGCCGAGGTTGCCGCCGCGCTCGGCGGAGCTGGCGTCGTCGGAGACTTGTTTGGCGACCTGCGCGAAATCGGCGCCCTGCTTGAGCTGCTGCTCGACTGCCATCGCCTTCTGCATCGCCGCCTGCTGGCTCAGCGGACTGCCGGAGCGAGGCGGGACCGCGCCGCCCTGATACGCGATGAGAATGTGGCTCAGATCCATCGCCTCGAAGTTTTTCTTGTTGTCGTTGTAGAACTTCTGGACCGCGGCATCAGTCGGCGCCGGAAGGAGTTTCTGCGCAGTGGCGGCGGCGATGATGTTCGTGCGGTCGGCGGCGAGCTGGCCGGCAACCTTGGGATCCTTTTCGACGCCGAGCTTGCGGCCTTCCTGCTCCAGGATCTTCAGCCGCACGAGCTGCTCGGCGAAGGCCTGCTTGCCAGGCTCCGTTCCGAACTGGCGCTGCATGTCTTCCGGAAGCTGAGAGAACGCAGCCTGAAACTCGCTCTCGGTGATCTCGTCATCATTCACTTTGATGATGACGTGATCCTTGCCGGGTTCCGTCGTCGCCGGAGTAGCGCTGCGGAACGACGCGAAGGGTTTGAAATCGGGCTTCATGAGCGCAAGCCCGAAGCAGATTGCGGCGACGACTGCGATCCCTGTGATCGCGATGACGATGTCTTTTCTCAAGATATCTCCAGAATTGCGCGGCCCGGTGGCCGCGCGTTGTCGGTTATCGGTTGTCGGTTGTCGGAACCGAGGCGGCTTGGCCGCGTGTTGATCGGAGTCTACAACGCCACGAGAGTTGTCGCAGCCCCGACAACGCGGCGCAACCAACCGACGACTGACAACGCGGTGCCCGCCAGGGCGCCGCAGTGTTGACGCCAACTACCCCAGCAAGTATTCTCCGCGCTTGTGAAAACTTTCACGGATTCTCATCCGGAAAGCCTTCACGAAAGGCCAGCTCCACGGCCCTGATTCTGCATTCCTTCGGAGCCCCACCGAGAAAAACGCATGGCAAAAATCACCATCGACGGCGTCGAAGCCGACGTGCAGGAAGGCATCAACTGCATCGAAGCGGCGAAGGCTGCTGACATCCACGTTCCTCATTTCTGCTACCACCCCTCGCTCAGCGTCGTCGGGCAGTGCCGCATGTGTCTCGTCGAGATCGAAGGCATGCCTAAGCTGCAGGCGGGTTGCTCGACGACGGTCAAAGAGGGGATGAAGATCCACGTCTGGAACGACAAGGTCGACGAAGCACGGAAAGGGCAGATGGAGTTTCTCCTCATCAACCATCCGCTCGATTGCCCGATCTGCGACAAAGCCGGCGAATGTCCGCTGCAGGACTACGCTTTCAACTACGGATCTGTGGCCTCGCGCTACGGCGAATTCAAACGAACGTATCCCGGCATGGACCGTACCGCCATCGGTCCGCACGTCGTGCAGAACATGAACCGCTGCATCCACTGCACGCGATGCATCCGGTTCACGTCGGAGATCACCGAAACTGGCGAGCTCGGATTCTTCAAGCGCGGCGCATCGACCGAAGTGGGCGTCTTTCCCGGCACACCGCTCAACAACTGGATGTCCGCGTGCGTCACCGACGTCTGCCCGACCGGCGCGCTCACCACGCGCGAATTTCGATTCGAATCGCGTGTCTGGAACCTCGAGTCCGCCGAGTCGGTGTGCAACGGCTGCGACGTCGGATGCAACATCTTCATCGGCTTCCGGCAAGGACAGATTTTCCGCTACCGGCCGCGCGTGAATCCTGAAGTGAACGATCACTGGCTGTGCGACTTCGGACGTTTTTCCTACGAGCGTTACGACACTGACCGTGTGGTCGTCCCCAAGGTACGCAATGATGACGAATACCTCGGCATCTCCACCTGGACCGAAGCACTCGACGCCATCGGCACGGCGGTTCGCGGCGCGAAGAAAACCGCCGCGATCTTCTCCGCGAACATGACCAACGAAGAAGCGTCGTTCGCCAAAGCCGTCTTCGTGGAAAACATGGGAGCTGCCGCAGGCGTGATGGTCGATCCCATCGAGCCGATCAAGATGAAGTCGCGCACGGAGTGGATCGTCGGTACGCAGGCGGCGCCGAATTACCGCGGCGTGGCCGCGGTGCTGGGAGTGGGGAGTGGGGAGTTGGGAGTGGGAGCAACAGCCACCTCAGGAAACTCCGACACCCGACACCCCACACCCGACCCCCTCATCAACGATCTCCTCACCACCGGCGCCGACAACATCGACGTCCTCTTCATCACCGACGCCAATTTCAGCGAACGCGCAAAAGATCCTGCCGTCGTTTCGAATTTGCGCAAAGCCAAGTTCCTCGTCGTCATGTCGTGGGACGCCAACCACCCGCTCAACGACGTTGCCGACGTCCTCATCCCCTCGACGATCCACGCCGAGAAGGAAGGCACCTTCACCAATCTTCAGGGACGCGTGCAGCGCATCCATCAAGCCTATCCACCGAAAGGACAGGCCGTGAGCGACGCCGAGGTTTATCGCCGTATTGGGGCGATGCTTTATCCCGACGCCGCCGAGCTGCGCACGCTCGATCACATCCCCGAACTTCCGGTCGCCGAAGCGGCGGCGGTGCAGGCGTAGGACGACGATGCACGGGATCGATTGGGTTGACGTTGGCCTCTCGGTACTGAAGATCGCCATCGTCCTCGGCGCGATGCTGAACGTCACGCCGATCATGGTCTGGGTCGAGCGCCGCGGCAGCGCGCTCATTCAAGACCGCCCCGGCCCGAACCGCGTCGGCCCGTTCGGCCTTTTCCAATCGTTCGCCGATGCCTTCAAGTTCGTGCTCAAAGAGGACATGCTGCCGGCGAAGGCGAACAAGATCCTCTACACGATCGCGCCGATGTTCGGACTGATTCCGGCGCTGACGACGATCGCCGTCGTGCCGTGGGGCAGGCCGTTCGCGCTGCCCGGCGGACGCCTTTTCGAGCCGATCATCGCCAACGTCAACATCGGAATCCTGCTGATTTTCGCGCTGGCATCGATGGGCGTCTACGGCATCGTCATGGCCGGCTGGGCCTCAGCCAACAAGTACTCCCTCTTCGGCGGCATCCGCGCCTCGGCGCAGATGATCTCGTACGAGCTCTCGCTGACGCTGGCCGCGGTCAGCGTGCTGCTGGCCGCCGGCTCGCTCTCGCTTCCGGACGTCGTCTGGCGCCAGACCGGTTCGTTCGTGCTCTTCAACGTGATCAAACTTCCGGCGTGGAACATCTTCTCGCCGGCGATGTGGATGGCCTTCATCGTCTTCTTCGTGTCGGGATTCGCCGAGACGAACCGCATGCCGTTCGACTTCGCGGAAGCCGACGCCGAGCTCGTGGCCGGCTATCACACCGAGTATTCGTCGATGAAGTTCGCGCTCTTCTTCATGTCCGAATACATGGCCATGGCCACGATGTCCGCGCTCGTGACCACGCTCTTCCTCGGCGGCTGGGACATCCCCTGGTACACCGAGCCGGACACCTGGGTTGGTTTCGCGCTGTCGGTGCTGTCGTTCGTGACCAAGGTCAGCATCATCCTCTTCATCTTTGTCTGGGTACGCTGGACGATCCCACGACTCAAGTAC
>DATAMS010000123.1:0-2756 GCA_036260495.1 Thermoanaerobaculia bacterium | reverse complement strand
CTGGGACAAAATTAGGCTTGGGAGCGGGCCCGGACGCGATGTTTGAAGTCAAGACGAGTCGCAGACCAACTTGCCCGATCTCGTGATCGATCGAAAGTAGCCGGCCATTGACTCCATGCTCGACCATCACTCGGGAAAGCCCGTTGTCATAGGTGTAGAGAGCGCAATCAAATTGGGCTCCTCCGACGCCGGTAACTGGCGCGTTCGTGACGACCGGTACCAGGACCGTTTCGTGGCTCTGGCCGAGCATTGAGACGGCACTCGACGTCAGAAGAACTACTACAGCCGTGAGTCTCATGATGGTTGTACGCGCTCGTCTGTAAAACCGTCCACGGCTGTGGCTCGCTTGATTTTCGGGCCTTCCATGTTCTTGTTCCAAACACTGACTCGATTCGACACCCGCCGACCACGCTTCTTCTGGCTCGCCAGTTGCTCTCAATAACCTTCGAACTTCGGAGGTTTTATGCGCACGAAAGCTCAGCAAGCGGGAGGCCTCGCAACCTCCGCGCTCATTCTTTTTCTAGCAGCGTCCGGCTGCTCCACCAATCACACTCCCGGCGACGGTCAACCGGCGATGACGCCGCCTGCAACGCCGTCTTCGACGCCGGGCTCGTCATCAGGGACGTCAGGCAATCCGCCGATGACGAGCGCGTACTCAAGCGGTGCGAACGTCGATCGCGCCGAAGAAGCGGCCGCGATCATGGCCTCGCATCAAGGCGAGCGTTACCTCGGCCCCATCGATCCCGCCGGCGTCCAATCGGGCCCGACGCCGCCGACCGGGCAGTTCATCCCGCCGTCGGCGACCGCGAATCCCGAGGTGACGGTGAACGCGTCGATCAGCTCGCCGCCGACCCCGGTAGTCATCAGCGGACCTGATGGCGACGCCGGGGTTTTCATCGGAGCCGTTGGAACGAGCGCGACGGGTGCCGCGTCGGTAGGTGCAACCAACAATCCCACGCTCATCACGCCAACGACCGCCGCAATGACCGCGACACCTGGCCAGTTTGCGGCGGGACCGGCAGTCACACAGTCGAACATCGCCGCCGCGACGACGAACACGTCGTTGAGTCCGACGATGTCGTCGGCCGCGATCCCCTCGCCGAATCAAGCGAACAGCGTTGCCGGAACCACAATCGCGAATATCGGCACGTCAAGCGGCCTGACGCAGACGCCTACGATGTCGTCTGCAGCAGTTCCCTCGCCGAACCAGGCCGCGAACAACACCGCCGGAGCGACGATCGCTAATTCCACCACGACTGCGAATCGCACGACGCTGACGCCGGCCATGTCGTCCGCGGCGATCCCGAGTCCGAACGTCGCCGCCAATCTGTCGCAGCGAACCGTGACGGCGACTACCTCGCCAGTCATCGTGCCGGCAACATCGCCGACGCGGGCAACGTCGGTGGCCACCGGTAGCCTGCGAACGGGTAATGCTGCGATCGCGAGCTCTTCGACGGCGAAAATTTCGAGGACGGCGCGTGGCCGTGTCACGCTTCCTGTCCGCGTCGTCTCGAACACCAACGGAACCTTGACCGTGACGAACGTCTCAACGCCGCCGGTCGTGATTCAGAACAAGCAATAGCGTTGGACAGTGAGCGGGCGCAGTCCGCTCACTTGATCGCGCGAGCTTGTCACTGTGAAACCGCGAATCGTGTGGTAGCGTGACATTGCGTGCGGTGAATCCCAGCCTCCCCCGCGCGCGTGAGGCCTTTCCGGCTCCCACCTCGCTGGTCCTTCAGTCCTCTCCATCCATCCCGACGAGCCTCAGCGCTCAACCCGCAACCTTTCCGGAGCCCTCCATGACGACCGTTCCCGCCCGTTTGCAGTTGAAAAACGAACCTATCTCCGCACGCATCCTCGCCCTCATCGTCATTCTGTTGATCGCCGTTTCGACCGTTGCTTTTGCCGCGCCGCCGGTGATCATCTACAACAACATTCCCAGCCCGCTTCCGGGAAATGTGCAGAGCGAAGGCTTTCAGTCGGACCACACGAGTGAATTCGGCGACCTGATTCAGTTCGCAGGCACGAACCGCGTTCCGTCCAAGGTGAATGTGGTGATGAGCTCCTTCGCTCTGCAGTCGGTCTTCACGGCACCCGGAATGTGCCCGCCGTCATCCGCATGCAACGCCTCAGGATTCAGCCATCCGATCACGCTGAATCTCTACAACGTCAACAACAGCGGACCGGTTCCGGAGCCTGGAACGTTGATCGCTTCGCGCACGCAGACGTTCGCGATTCCATGGCGGCCCGCGGGAAACCCGGCGTGCGCTTCGATCGCCCCGAACTTCGATCCGAATCGTTGGCTGGCCGGCGACGGGAAGTGCTACACAGGCCTCGCCTTCACGATCGCATTCGACCTCACCTCATTGTCCATCACGCTTCCGAACCAGATCATCTACGGCATTGCGTTCAACACGCAGACCTTCGGCTCCGCACCAATCGGAACCGACGGTCCCTTCGACGCGCTGAACGTTGGCCTCAACACCGCCGGCCCATCGGTGGGAAGCAATCCGGGAGATCCGGATATCGCGTACCAGACCACGGATGTTGGCAATGGAGGAACGGGCACCTTCAGCAGCCACACCGGCTGGGCTCCGTTCAGCGTGGCCGCGAGCTTCGAGACTGCCGACACGAGCGTCGACCTGTCGATCGTGAAGACCGCACCGCCCGGAGTTTACGGAACGGGACTGCCAGTCAATTACACGATCAGCGTTCACAACGCAGGACCGGCCGCCGCCGCCGTCACGGTCACCGAT
>DATAMS010000091.1:0-4903 GCA_036260495.1 Thermoanaerobaculia bacterium | reverse complement strand
CGCGCGCTGCCGGGATGCGATCCGTCGAAGAGCGGACCGCCCTCCGCAGTCGCTGTCGTGAATGTGACGCCGGCGAAACCGAACGTGGTCTTCACGCTCCTGCCAACGGCTCTCGTCACCAGTCTCGGCGATCACCTCGAGGACAAGCGCGGCACGTTCGCCCTCGAAAACCTCGGCACCTCATCGGTCCAGCTCATCATCGGCCGTCAGGAGCTGAACGGCTCCGCGCCATTCTTCACGATCGTCGATCCATCCGCGACCGATTCCGCCTTCGTCACGCTCGAGCCGCGCAAGCCGCACGTCTTCGAGATTCGCTACGCCGGTCCGTCGAACACGATCGCTGCCAGTTACCAGGGCGTGATCTTCGTCGCCGCGACGGGCGAAGGTCTGGCGGTGACGCCGTACGCATTCGTCAATCTCAAAGTTGGCGGCGGCGTGGCGGCGACGCCTCAGTTCCTCATCGGCGGCACGCCCGCGGACTACGCCGCTTTCCAGCCGATCACCGGCGATGACGCCAATCGCAATCCGCTGAGCGTCTCGATCAAAAACAACGGCACGACCACGATGGAGCTGGCCGCGGAAATCGGACCCGAAGTCTGGCTCGTTCCCGATGCGACGTGGAACGCAACCGCACTCGCGCCCGGCGCGACGCGAACGATCAATCTGTCGACGCGGCGCAGCCGGGCACCGAACGGTTCGCCGCTACCGCGCTACACCTACTTCGGCGTCCGCACGAAAGATGGCCAGAGCACGCGGCTGCTGGTGCAGGACAGCGAAGAGCTACCGGTCACCGCCGGACGCACGATTCGCCTCGACCTTGCCACGCGATCGTTCATCGTGCCCGAGGCGATCAGCCGGACGAATTCGCAGGGGCTGCCGCTGGTCACGCAACTCCGGCTCAGCAATATCGGCAGCGGCTCGGTGCAGGCAGAGCTGATCTTCACGCCCGAAAACGCGGACGGCTTCGATACCATCGCGGTCAAGCGCGTCATCGTGATCGTGCCCGCGAACGATGTCGTCACGCTCACCGATCCGCTCCTTCAGATTTTCCATCTGACGCGGCCATCGCGCGGAACGATCGAAGTGCGCCTGCCTCCCGAGCGCGTCGGCCTGCTTCGCGCCACCTCGTCCGTGATCACGCTCGGCGGCGGTGGCGGTTTCGTCACGCCGGTGGTGACGCGTGGCGAAGGCGCCCGCATCGCAGCACCACACGGCCTCAGCGGCATCACGTCGAACGGGTCGGTGACGACATCGCTGAGTCTCGCGGAAACGAGCGGCATCGATCACGCCGCCGTACAACTGACGCTGTTCGACGCGAACGGCAACTCCGCCGGAACGTTGAGCGTCGACGTTCCGCCGTACAGCGTGAAGCACTTCGACAACATCGTCGCCGCAATGAACGGACCGGCCATCGATCCCGGCCAGTTGCAGATCGCGGTCACGGGTGGCGGCGGATCGGTCATCGGCGTGGCGAGCGTTGGCAGCGCGGACGGCGGCGCGACATTCGTCAGCGCATCGCTCGCCAGCAGCGCCAGCAAAGCAATCCTCGCTTTCTCGCGCGCGAACGACACGACGTCGTCGGTCAACGTCAAGACGGTCGTGCCCGTGCTCGCGCCGGCATCCGGTACTTCGCCAGCCACGTTCAAAACCGCCGTCGCGTTTTCGGCACCGGTCGGCGTGCCGGGAACGTTCTTGGCGACCTTCCTCGATTCCGCCGGAGCCAACGCCTCGCCGCGCCAGACCATCAGCGTCGGCGCATCGGCCACGAAAATTTACGGCGACGTGATCAAAGATCTTTTCGGCCGCCAGCCATCGGCGGGGAGTGTGTTCGTCGAGTTGCCGCCGGGCGGTAAGGTCTACGCGACACTACAACCTGCGACCGGCGCCACCACGCCCACGCCTCCGCACGAACTGCAGTTGCCGACGACGTTAGCCGAAGCATTGACGAGCGCCGCGTCGTCAGGAACGAGACCGCTGTTCTTCGACGGCCTCGAACAATCGCTCGACCCGAACCACGGCTCGCGCTGGATGCTGATCCTCAACGAAGTGGGCGGTTTCACCGGCCTGATGAACATCCGCCTGTACGAACCGGGCAACCGCACGAGCGCGATCGCCGAGCAGACGTTCACGATCGCTCCCTTCCAGCAACTCCAGCTCGACACGGTCTTCGCCGCCCTCGGCCTCGACGCATCCGACCGCCGCAAAGACCGCACAAACGTCGAAGTCGTCGTCACCGCCATCGCCGGCACTGCCCGCGTCGCCGCGATGGCCGTCTCGATCGACAACAGCACCGGCGACACGAAGACCTACGCGCTGACCCCAATCGTCGGATCCGGCCCCCCAAGCGTGAACCGAACCGCCGCGATCGTGCCGCCGGCACCGCCATCACCCGAACGGAAGCGCGCCGCGCATCATTGAGGAAAAGGACATCAGAGCAACCCCACAGCGGAACGCTGCCGTCCCGGCGGCTGGCCCGCCGGCGTCCTCGCCGCCAGGGAGCACGAAAGGAGGCGGGGGTGAAAACCTCTCCGCGCCTTCAATCGCACGCGCCGGATATCATCTTCCCCAGTGACCTTCGATGAGCTGATCGACTGGGTGGAAGGAGCGATTCCGCGGCTTCCCGCTGACCACGGGCTGCGGCAGCCGGTGAAACACGTACGGCGGATGTACAAAGTCCTCGCCGAGTCGTGTATCGAGTGGGCGTATTGGAAAGACTGGCACGCGCTCTCGAAAAAGATCGCCAGCTTGATTCATGAGCCGGCGCCGTTAAAGCCGACGCGATCACCTGGACACCAGCCGCGGCAAGGACCACCCGAACGAACCGCGCGAAAGGATCGGAAGGAGCGCCCGCCGCGCAAGTCGCCCTGGATGGATGCCGTCGTCAAACCGGCGCGGCGCCTGGCCAAGAAAGCCAAGCGCGAAACGATCGAAGTGAATCGCGAGCTGCAGATCGCATTCGATGCGGTCAAGAGCGGACGGCAGATCCTCTTCGTCACCGGCGGGGCGGGAACGGGGAAATCGACATTCATCCGCGAGCTGCGGGCGCGATTTCCGGAGAAGCAATCGGTCGTGCTTGCGCCGACCGGCGTGGCCGCGCTCAATGCCGGCGGCCAGACGATTCATTCGTTCTGCAAACTGCCGCCGCGACTGGTGACGCCGCAGGACATTCACAAACAGAAAGAGACCGAGCTGTTCGAGAAGCTCGACCTCGTCATCATCGATGAGATCTCGATGGTGCGCGCCGATGTGCTCGACGGCGTCGATGGGTTCCTGCGCATCAACCGCGGGTCGAATCTCCCCTTCGGCGGCGTGCAGATGGTTCTCGTCGGCGATCTCTTCCAGCTTCCGCCGGTGGTCACGCAGCGCGACGCGCCGGAGATCCGGCAGCGTTACGAGTCGCCGCATTTCTTTTCCGCGAACAGCCTCAAAGGATTGAAGTTCTTTCCCGTCGAACTGCAGATCGTCTACCGGCAGCGCGACGCGACCTTCGCAACGCTTCTTTCGCGGATTCGCGACGGCGTCGGTGCCGCCGAGGCGGTGGCGGAGTTGAATAGCAAGTGCGCGGGACGCGAGTTGAAAGGACAACATCTCATTCTCGTTCCAACGCGCGAAGCGGCCGCCGCGGAAAACGATACGCGCCTCGCCGCGCTGCCGGGAGAGCCGCGCGTTTACGAAGCCGTCTGCGAAGGTACGTTCGAGAAAGCCACTCCCGACAAGTTGCCGGCGCCAAAGCAACTGGCGCTCAAACGCGAGGCCCAGGTGATGTTCGTTCGCAACGATTCCGAAAAACGATGGGTGAACGGAACGATTGGCATCGTGAAAAAGCTGAGCGATTCCTCAATCATCGTGCGGGTCGATGACGGCACGGAGCACGAGGTCGAAATCATCGAATGGGAAGACGTTCACTACGCGCTCGACGAAAAGACCGGCACGGTCGTCGAGGAAGTCGCCGGCGTTTACAAACAGTTCCCGCTGATGCCGGCGTGGGCGGTAACGATCCACAAAGCGCAGGGACTGACGCTCGAACGGGTCATGGTCGATCTGGCCCGCGGCGCGTTCGCCGATGGTCAGGTCTACGTTGCGCTAAGCCGCTGCCAAAGCATGGAAGGACTCTCGCTCAAGCGATCGGTGAGGGCGTCCGAGGTGCGATGCAGCGAGGCGGCGCGCGGGTTTTACGAGAAGATTCACGCGAAGGCGCGAAGACGCGAAGGAGACTAACAAACCTCTTCGCGTCTTCGCGGCTTCGCGTGACCATACTTCCTCAGGATCGCGCAGCAGACAGGGCGTCTGTCAGCTTTGAATACTTCCACCAACTGGCGAGAAGGAGTAATTTCCGCTTGTGCTTACGTCCGCGTACGTCGAAACCAGCGTTGTCAGCTACCTGACTGCGCGCCCGAACCAGCGTGACCTAATCGTCGCAGCACATCAGGAGCTGACGCGCGAGTGGTGGGAGAATCGAAGGAAGAACTTCATTCTCTTCGCATCGGCTGTCGTCATCGAGGAAGCGCTTCGTGGCGATCAATTGTTCTCGCAAGCTCGGATGGCCCTGATCGGGCAAATGCGACTGGCGGATGTGACTCCCGCCGCCCGCGAGTTAGCAGCACGACTTCTGCTGGAGGCGGGCCTGCCCGCGAAAGCAAATGCGGACGCCCTTCACATTGCGATATGCGCCGTCAATGGAATCGACTATTTGCTGACATGGAACTGTACGCACCTTGCCAATGCTTTCATGATTCCTCGTGTGAATAACATCTGCCGCGCCGCCGGTTTTGAACCGCCGTACATCTGCACGCCAGAAGAGCTGATGGTAGGATAGTTCCATGTGGGAAGACCCGATCGTCATGGAAACACGCGCAGCTCGCGAGAAGCTGGTCGCTGAGTTCGACGGAGATCTTGACGCACT
>DATAMS010000066.1:0-3142 GCA_036260495.1 Thermoanaerobaculia bacterium | reverse complement strand
GCGTTCAATGGCTTTGGCGCGGTGTTGCGTCACGATCATTCCGATGCAGAAGCGCTCAACATCATCGGACGTTACGCGCTCGCTTCCGGCGACACTGCGCTCTTCAACGCGGCGCTCAAACGCGTCGGCGGATCCGACGCCGCCGCGCTGCACGCGCCGGACGTGCTCGTGGCTTCCGGCCGCATCAATGACGCAGTCGACAAGTACTACGACCTCGAGACGCACCAGCAACGCAACCCTGCGCTCGCGCTGAAGATCGGCCGCATCGCGGTGTTGCGTCATTCGACGGAAGTCGCTGAGGTCGAGCTGAAGAAGGTGGAGCAAAGCGATCCCAATTACGGAGCGCACATCCTCAAGGCATACATCGCCGCGCAGTCGTCGAACAGGGCGCTCGCCGACGCCGAGATGAGGGCAGCACTTGCGGCGTCGAAGCCCGGCGACGATTACTGGACGACCGTTGCCGAGATCGCGGCGATGGCTGGCGATGTGAAGGGCGTCGATGATGCGCTCGAACGCGCCGCCGCGCGCAAGGAGCCGGCGGCAAGTTACGTGCTCGCCAATCCTCTCTTCGGATTCATGCAGAGCGACGCGCGTTTTGCGAAGCTGCGCGAAACGTTGAAGGCACAACAGAATGAGATTCGTTCCGCGCTCGCAGGCGTGACGATATAGATTCCACGCTCATGATCGTTACCGCCAGACTCACGTTCTCCGCCGCGCACCGGCTGCACAATCCCGGCTACGACGCCGATTGGAACCGCCGCATTTACGACAAGTGCGACAACCCGAAAGGTCACGGTCACAACTACGTGATCATCGTCAGCGTGAAAGGGAAGATCGATCCCGAGACGGGCATGGTCATCGATCTGAAAAAGCTCAAGGACATCGTGCGCTCGCGCGTCATCGATCGCGTCGATCACACGAATCTGAACGAAGACGTCGACTTTCTTCGCGGCGTGATCCCGACCGCCGAGAATCTGGCGCGCTCGTTCTGGGGTCAGCTCGCGCCTGCGATCACCGAGGGAACGTTGCACGAGGTGGTGCTGCAGGAGACGGAGAAGAATTCCGTCGTCTATCGCGGAGAGGACGAAGAATGAACTACGACCTTGCGATGATGGCGCTCGACGGCCTGATGCGAACGCCGCTGACGGTCCGTGCGGACGGCGCCAGCGTGACGTTCACCGGCGAGCCCGCCGCCTTCCGCGAGCTCGCCCGCCTCTGCCTCCTCCTCGGCGGCGCCAGCGATGCGGATGATTCGTTCGAGCTGCAGCCGAATGTGCATGTCACGGCGGAATCGCCGAAGGTGATGCTGAAGTTGGAAACGTAGGCCGGACTCTCCAGTCCGACTTCTTTGACTTCTCGCGGTGTCGGACTAGAGAGTCCGACCTACGTGCGTGCCCGCGTCAGCACCTGACCGGGCCGTGCTCCTGTGGGCCGGCCTTCGTGCCACACCGCTTCACCGTTGACGATCACCGTGTCGATTCCCTTCGCCGGTGCGATGGGCTTCTCAAAGGTCGCCGCGTCGCCGACCGACGCATCGTCGAAGAGCACCAGGTCGGCGGCGAAGCCCTCCTTCACCGCGCCGCGGCCGGCGAGACCGAATGTTCTGGCGGTCAAACCAGTCATCTTGTGAACCGCGTCTTCGAGAGAAAAGAGGCCGAGGCGCCGGTAGTGGCCCAATACTTTGGCGAATGTTCCCCACAGCCGCGGATGCGGAAAGGCATCGTGCGGCAGACCGTCGGAGCCGATCATCGTCTGCTCGAAACCGAGGATGCGCTGCACGTCTGCCTCGTCCATGGAGAAATAGATTGCCCCTGCCGGAAGCAGCCGCTGGACTGTTTCTTCCTCTGGAAGATTCATCGTTCGCGCGATGTCTTTCAGATCCATCCCTGAGAACTCGGGATGCGGTTTGGACCACGTGACCAGCACCCGCGAGGCGATGCCAACGCGGCTCCAGGAAAGGATCGTTGACGAGGCGTTGTAGGGCTAGCAGTCGAGGCCGATCTCCTGCGACTGCATCGCCTTCTCGATGATCGACAAGGTCTCGACGGAGCGGCCATAGTTCGGCGTTCCGAGCACTTTGTGATGCGAGACGACGACCGGAATGGCGAGCTCGCGGCCGATGCGAAACGTCTCATCGAGCGAATCGACCACGCCATCGGCTTCGCTGCGCATGTGTGTGCAGTAGAGCGCGTTGCGTGCGCTGAGCGGCCGGCATACCTCGATCACTTCTTCCGTAGTCGCGGCGCGCGCCGGCTCATAGAAAAGGCCGGTCGACACGCCGATCGCACCCGCTTCGAGCGCCTCGTCCACCAGCTTTTGCATCGTTGCGATCTCGTTTTTCGAGGCAGGCTTGTCGAGATCGTCCATCGTCTGGACGCGCAACATGGTGTGGCCGAGGAGGAGCGCGCAGTTCGTCGCGGCCGGTTTGTTTCGCAGCTCCTCTACGTAATGCCGGAACGTAGGAAATCGAAACCAGCTACCGTCGTCAGCGATCAGATCGAGCGGCGGAGTGACCGTCTTCATGCCGCGCGGCGCGGGCGCGAGCGAGATGCCGCAATTGCCCGCCACCACCGTGGTCACGCCCTGGCTCACTTTGGGAGCCATTTCCGGCGCCGAAAGCATCAGCCGGTCGTCGTGGGTGTGCGCGTCGATGAAACCGGGGGCCAGGATCTTTCCCGAGGCGTCGATGACGCGGCCGGAGTCTGCGTTTCCGACGGGTCCTATTTTTTGAATGCGACCGTTTTGAATGGCGACGTCGTCCTGAAAGCGAGGGGCGCCGCTTCCGTCAACGATGGTTGCATTACGGATGACGAGATCGTAGTGGGCCATGACGGCAGTCACTATACGCGTTGCAGCGCAGGCTTCCGTCATGCCGCCATTCCGTGGACGGCACCAACTTACGTTTCGTAATCCGGCGAGTACGTCACGAGCTCGTTCAGGAAGCTTGCTCGGGCGCGATTCGCGTCGTCGTCTACCTTCAGCAGATCTCGGATCGAGATCATACCGACCAGGTTGCCGCGATGTACGACCGGCAGGTGGCGACAGTTGCATTCGTGCATTTTCTGCAACGCGGCGTTGATGTCGTCCTCCGGGCCGGCAACGAATAGGTCCTTCGTCATCACGCTATCGACGCGCGTTTCCT
>DATAMS010000056.1:0-3792 GCA_036260495.1 Thermoanaerobaculia bacterium | reverse complement strand
GCCGAATACTTTCCCTCGGCAAGAAAGTCTTCTGACAGCATCACCAGCATGGCGACGGCGCCGATGAACAGGAGCTTGAAGAAGATCGAGAATCCGTCGAGCGCGAACATCGCCTGAAGCTGGCGGGATTGATCGATGTTCTCGACCGCGTGCGAGCACCAGATCAGTGTGCCCGCGGTGATGGCGAGCAGGATCAGCATCATCCACTTCGCCGAGAGCCTCGCGCCGCGCCCGCCCGTGACCGGCACGAGCAGCATGACCGAGGCGCCAATGGTCAGGATGACCTCCGGCAGAATGTAGATCATGTCGTTCCAGTTCATCGGCTAGTCTCGACCGCGGTCACCGCAACGGGCGCAGCCGGCGGATACGTCAGAGGCTTTTGATCAAAGTATGTTGGATCGACTTTGCGAACGACGTAGTTGACCGGCTCTTCGATGATGTCGAAGAAGATGCCGGGCTTGATTCCGATCCAGACCATGAGCACGACCAGCGAGAGGAGCAGACCGAGCTCTCGCTTGTTGACGTCGAGGAGGCTCTTGTTCGCCGGGTTGTCGAGCGGACCCCAGAAGACGCGCTGGTAGAGCCAGAGCAAGTACGCGGCGCCGAGAACGATGCCAACCGATGCGAACGATGCCCAGACGATCGAGCGATTGGCCGCGCCGAGGAGGATCGTGAACTCGCCGACGAAGCCGTTGAGCGCCGGCAAGCCCATCGACGAAAGCGCGGCGATGAGGAAGAGCGTCGCATAAACCGGCATCACCTTCGCCAGCCCGCCGTACTCCGCGATCATCCTGGTGTGGCGCCGTTCGTAAATGATGCCGACGAGAAGGAAGAGCGCGCCGGTGGAGATGCCGTGATTGATCATCTGAATCACGGAGCCTTTGAGTCCCATCGGGTTGAGCGCGAACATGCCCAGCATGACGAAGCCGAGGTGCGAGACGGATGAATAGGCGACGAGCTTCTTCATGTCCTTCTGCACGAGCGATACGAGCGCGCCGTAGATGATGCCGATGATCGACAAACCGACGACCCACGGCAGCCACTGCTTCGTTCCGTCGGGAAGAATTGGAAGTGCGAAGCGCACGAAGCCGTAGGTTCCCATCTTCAGAAGAACGGCGGCGAGGATGATCGAGCCGGCCGTCGGCGCTTCGACGTGCGCGTCGGGAAGCCAGGTGTGGAACGGGAACATCGGCACTTTGATCGCGAAGCCGAGGAAGAAGCCGAGGAAGATCCAGAACTGCAGCGTTGGCGGAATCAGATGTCCGATCTGGTGATATTGCAGGACCGAGAACGTCGCCGCATTGCCGAGTCCTTTGATGTTCAAGAACGGGATACCGGTGGAGTTGAAGAAGTAGAGCGCCAGGATCGACAGCAGCATGACGACCGATCCCGACAGCGTGTAGAGGAAGAACTTGATCGCGGCGTAAAGCTTTCGCGGGCCGCCCCAGATGCCGATGATGAAGTACATCGGCACGAGCATGATTTCCCAGAAAACGTAGAAGAGGAAAAAGTCGAGCGCGCAGAAGGTACCGATCATCCCGGTCTGCAGAAGCAACAGCAGGATGTAGTACTCCTTCTGCCGGTGATCAATCGCCGCGAACGAGGAGACGACGGCGATGATGCCCATAAACGTCGTCAGCAGGATGAGCAGGAGCGAGATGCCGTCGATGCCGAAGTCGTACTTAACGTTCAGCGAAGGAATCCATGAATGGATGAAGCGGAACTGCCACATCGCGTTGCCGGTGGCCTTCGGGTCGAAGTTGAACCAGAGGTAGAGCGAGGCGATGAAGTCCACGACGGCAACGAACGTGGCCGTGTAGCGGATAGCCTTGCCATTCTCTTTCGGGAGAAACAAGAGAATGAGGACCGCGCCGAGCAGCGGGATGTACGTGACGATGTTGAGAATGCCAATGCCCATTTTCTCTCCAGCGGTCAGTGATCAGTGGTTAGCGGTCAGGAGGCGCCGAATCAAACATCTCCTGACCGCTGACCACTGGCCGCTGCCCTCCACTCCTCATGGTTTCGTAAACAAATAAACCGCGGCGATGAGGACGATGCCGCCGCCCATCACCAGCGCGTAGTTCTGAACGAATCCGCTCTGCATTTTGCGGAAAAGACGCGAGCCGCCGCGCGCGCTGAAGCCGACTCCGTTGACTGCCCCATCGACGATGTAGCGGTCGAAGAGCCACGAGCCGTGACCGAGCGCGACGACGGTGAAATTCCGGACGCCGTTGACGATGCCGTCGATGATGTTCGCATCGAACCACGACATCGCTCTGCTGAACGCGAGCGTGCCGCCGACGAAGACGAAGTTGTAGAACTCGTCGACGTAGTACTTGTTCTCGAGCAGGCGGTGGATGAATGCGAACCTCGTGGCCATGCGCGTTGCACGCGCGAATGCAACATCCTTCTTGTAGAGGATGTAGGCGATGAACCATCCGAGAAATGCGACGGCGATCGACGATGCCACCAGCAGCACTTCCTGCAACCGGCTCGCCTCGGCGAACTCGAAATGCTCGCCGCCAAGCGGCAGCAGAACCGGCAGCAGCCAGCGCTGGAAGATTGTTGGGTGGGTTCCGCCGAGCATCTGCGGAACGCCGACGATGCCGCCGATCACCGCGAGAATCGCCAGGATCCAAAGCACGCCCGTCATGCTCCATGGCGACTCATGCGGCGTATGCGCCTCGGCGTGATGACCGTGTGCTTTGTCGGAATGGACGTCGCCATCGTCGAGATGCAGCGAGCCGGGAATGACATCGTGGCCAGCATGCTGAGGCTCTGATTCCGGATGACCGACGACATCGGCGGCGCGGTAGTCGCCGGAGAAGGTCATGAAGTAGAGACGGAACATGTAGAACGCGGTGCAGGTGGCGGCGACCATGCCGAGGAAGTAAAGAAAGCCGTGATGCTCGTAGGTCGTGGCCAGGATCTCGTCCTTCGAGAAAAAGCCGGCCAGCGGCGGAAAACCCGAGATGGCGATGCACGCGATCAGCATCGTCATGCGTGTCTTCGGCATGTACTTGCGCAGCCCGCCCATCTTGCGCATGTCCTGCTCGCCGCCGCAGCCGTGAATGACGGAACCGGCGCCGAGGAAGAGACAGGCTTTGAAGAAGGCGTGCGTCATCACGTGGAAGATCGCCGCCGTGAACGCGCCGACGCCGGCCGCGAGAAACATGAATCCGAGCTGCGAGACGGTCGAGTACGCGAGGACTTTCTTGATGTCGTTTTGCGCGATACCGATCGTCGCCGCGAAGATCGCGGTCACCGCGCCGACGGTGGCGACGACGAGCATCGCATCGGGTGACAACCGGAAGAGCACGTTGGAGCGGACGACCATGTAGACGCCGGCGGTGACCATTGTCGCGGCATGGATCAGCGCGGAGACGGGCGTCGGTCCGGCCATGGCGTCGGGCAGCCAGACGTACAACGGAATCTGCGCCGATTTGCCGCACGCGCCGACGAAGAGGAGCAGGCAGATCGTGGTGGCGATCCCCGCGTACGCTTCCGGATGCGCGCTCGCGAGGGCGAAGACTTTGCCGAAATCGGCGGTGCCGAAGGTGTTGAAGATGAGAAAGACGCCGAGGATGAAACCGAAGTCGCCGATGCGGTTGGCGACGAAGGCTTTCTTGCCAGCGTCGGCGGCGAAGTTCTTGTCGTAATAGAAACCGATCAGCAGGTACGAGCAAAGACCGACGCCTTCCCACCCGACGAACATGACCATGTAGTTCGCCCCGAGCACGAGGAGCAACATCATGAACATGAAGAGATTGAGGTAGGTGAAGAAGCGCGTGT
>DATAMS010000015.1:0-4256 GCA_036260495.1 Thermoanaerobaculia bacterium | reverse complement strand
AGAATCGCGTGGCCCGCCTGCCGCACGTCGGCCTGCGAGTCGGAATGGATCTCGAGCATGCCGTAGAGGCGCTCGATGATCATCATCCCCGGACGAACGTCAGTCGACTTCAACGCGACGTCGGTGACGCGCATGATGTCCATGCCCGGCGCGATCTCGACGAAGAGCGCCGCCTGTCCCGGCACCGGAAGGAATCCCTGCGCGACGGTCCCGAGGAACGACGCGAACTGCGGCTGCAGGCTGTCAATGAATACGTAGCAGCGAAGCTCGGCCAACTTTCACCTCTTCCCCGAGGCCATCTGGGTGGCCTCTTCCAGAATCTTGACACTATTGGAACTGCCGACGCGGGTCGCGCCTGCCTGAACCATTTTGATCACGTCGGCGTAGGTTCGGACGCCGCCGGAAGCTTTGACTCCGAGTCTGCGCGGAGCGACGGTGCGCGCCATCAGCGCGATGTCCTCAACCGTCGCACCGGCCTTCGAGAAGCCGGTCGAGGTCTTGACGAAGCCGGCGTGCGCTTTCATCGAGAGCAGGCAGCCGCGGACTTTTTCTTCGTCGGTGAGCAACGCTGTCTCGAGGATGACTTTGCAGACGGCACGGGCGTCGTCGCAAACTTCAACGACGCCTCGAATGTCGCGCGCGACGAGGTTGTCGTCTTTGCTCTTGAGCGCGCCGATGTTGATGACCATGTCGATTTCCTGCGCACCTTCGCGCAGGGCACGGCGTGCTTCGAGCGTTTTAATCTCCGACGACTGCGCGCCGAGCGGAAAGCCGACGACGGCGCAGACTTTCACTTTGGTTCCGCGCAGCAACGCTTTCGCCTTCGCCACCCAGGTCGGGTTCACACAAACTGAGTAGAAGCCGTATTTCGCCGCTTCCTGGCAGAGTTTCTCGATGTCTTCGGCGGTCGCTTCCGGCTTGAGCAAGGTGTGATCGATCAGCTTGACGAGTTGATCTGGAGGGATGACGGCCGTTGCGGCCGGCGCAGAGCCACCGGGCTGGAGTAGCTGGCGAACGCGATCCGCGATCCGCGCCACGTCCTCCCCTGACAATTCCGTATCCCTCGGTGTCACCCCACGCCCTCCTTTGTCCATCTGCCGGATCATCTTCACTCGGGCGCGGTGCCGGTCCGCCGTGCATTCCGTTTCGAGGAAGACATCGACGATCCGTTTGGCGGTCTCGACGTCAACCTGCCCCGCTCCGAGTGTCAGAACATTCGCATCATTATGCTCGCGGCTGTTTCGCGCAAGAGTTTCATTGTACGCAGCCGCGGCCAGAATGCCGGGCACTTTGTTGGCGGTCATGGCCGAGCCGATGCCGGCGCCATCGACCATGATTCCGAAGCGGGCATTGCCGGCTGCAACCAGATCCGCAACCGCTTTGGCGATGCGAGGATAGTCGACCGGGTCCTTACTGTACGTTCCGAGATCGTGAACCGTGTGCCCTTCGTCGCGCAGATACGTCTTCAGCGACTCCTTGAGATCGAAGCCGCCGTGATCGGCGCCGAGGGCGATTGAGAATGTACGGGGTTTCATGGGGCTCACGATGGGCGCGCGAGAATAGCACGCTGTTGGGAGGTGGGGAGTGGGGTGTTGGGAGTGGGAGAATCCGAGATCAGGAAAGGCAGAGACGAGAGATCAGATGAGCAGATCTGATTTCCCTGATCTCAGTTTCCCCACACCCCACCCCCGACTCCCCACTCCCAAAATTTCAACGCGACGACCGGCGCCGGTTCAGAGTTTCCGTGACCTGCTTCCACTGGCCTTTGCTGAAACTCCAGGCGTCCGAGAGATACGTGCCGCTGTAGCCGCCGAACAGAACGAGCTCGCCGGTCAGCGGGTCGGCGGCGAAGCCGGCGTTTTCGCGCGCGGGCGGGGTCAGAATGCTGCTCGTCACCTTCGTCCAGGTTGCGCCATCCCACTCCCACATGTCGTTCGCGTAGACCTGTGTCTGAATGTTGTTGGCGTCTGTGTCGACGCGGACGCCGCCGAAGATGAAGGCGTGGCCCGTCTTCGGGTCGACGACGACCGACATACCGTAGCGCATGCCGGGAGTCGCAGCCGGTTTGATCTCGAGCCAGCCCGTGCCGTCGAACGACCACATGTCGCTGAAGCGGGTCAGCCGGTCGTTGGCGGTGAGGCGTCCGAGACCGCCGTAGAGAACTGTTTTTTTCGTAATCGGATCCCACCACATCGAAGTGAGGGATCGGAAAGGTGCCGGATTCTTTTTCACCTGAGACCAGGCGGTTCCATCGAACACCCAGGTCTGGTTGAGATATGCGGAGACGCCGTCATAACCGCCGAAGAAGACGGTCTTCTTCAGGGTCTGATCGTATGCCAAGGCGGCGAAGCGGTGCTGGGGCGGCGCTTTTTTTGACGTATCGAACGCGGTCCAGGCCGTGCCGTCGAAGTCAAGCGTCGCGCTGCTGTCGCAGAGCATCACCATCTTCTGACGATCGGTGTCGAAGACCAAAAGCGGCGAGCCGCAATCCGACGGTTGATCTGTCGTAGCGGGTTGAAACTGGAACACATCGCTCCGATAGGTCCAGTAATCGAACAAGTTGGTTGACTCATTCAGGCCACCGTAAAGGTCGATGACGTTTTTGAGTGGATCGGTGGTGAAGGCGAACAATGAGCGGGGTATCGGATAGCGGGAGTCGCCGGCCGAAAGCCAGGCCTTGTTGGCGTACACAAAGGTGGCCGAGGAAACGGTGCTGCTGATGGTGGCACCGCCGAACAACACGGCCACTTGACGATCAGGATCAAACGTCAGAGCGGAGCCAAAGTAGCGGCCTACAAAAAGCAGGAGATCGATCTTCGTCCAGTTCGTGCCGTCCCATTCGTAGGTATCTTCGGTGGAGGCGGAGTCAGCGCAAACCGCGCCGGTGTAGAGAATCGTATTGTCCGAATTCTGCCAGGTCATCTCGCCGCCGAGGGCGCAGGCCGGGAGAACGGACGGGGTCAGCTGATTCCATTTCGCGGCCACGGGATCCCAGGCGTACATTTGCGTGGCGCTCTTGTCGGGCTCGGCCGCGATCATGATGGTCTGTTTGCGAACGGGGTCGTATTCGAGCGTTGGCCGGATGACGTTCGGGCCGTCACTGAGGATCTGCTTCCACGTCGTACCGTCGAACTCCCAGGTGTCGTGGAGCGGCGTCTCGGTCAGCTTGTTTCCATCCGCGCTGTACGTCTGCAAATAGCCGCCGAACATGACGATGCGATCGCGCGCGGAGTCGTAGGCCTGGCCTGTCAGCTCGCGAACTGACGGCGAGGTTGGCGGAAAGAGCTGCGTCCAATCGTTACCGTCATAGGACCATGTATCGTTGAGGTTCGTCTTCCCATGCCGGCCGCCGAAGACCACGATGCGGTTGCGCGCGGAGTCGTAAACCATCAAGTGGCCGGAGCGCGCCGACGGGCTGTGCGCGGGAAAGGTCTCGATCCAGCGTGTGCCCGTCCATTGCCATGTGTCGCCCAGTTCGTAGGCGATCTTGGTGCCTGCGTCGAGTGCGGTCAGACCGCCGAACAGGACGGCGCGATGAATGGCCGTGTCCCAGACCATGCGCGTTTCGTAGCGCGCGGATGGCGAAACCGCGAACGCTCCATTCGCGGCGAGGAGTGTGAGAAAAGAGAACAGAAGACTGCGCTTCAGAGAGTGCACGCTCATCGGATCGGTTTTTGCCCCTGAAAATGACTTGAGACCGCGAAATTTGCTCCCGTTCCGAACCGGCAGTACCGGAGACAAATTTCTCGATCGATTGGTGGTTCCACTGATCGATCGTGTGACGGATCAGGGCGCAAAAGGATACTCGACCGATGCTGGCAGGCGAGATGAAGCGCTACGTGCTCGAATTCAGACCGTAGCGGCCGGCAATCGTGACGAGCTGCTGCTCCGCGTCATCGTTACCGAGCTTCGTGCGAATGGTTTCGACCTCGGCCATGTCCGAGTCCTCAAGCACGAACCCGTGCGCCCTCAGAGCCTCCCGCGGATCCTCGACCAGCCGCCGCCGGAACTCCGGGTGCTCGATGGCTCGCCGGACGACGGCGCCGATCATTTCGTTTCTCATTGGTGATCCTCCGCGGCTGGGAAGAGCAAGGGACGAGCCCGGTGGTTTGGGTTGCTGAGTTGCCGAGTTGCCGAGTTTTACTTGGTGGGCGTGACCAAGCAACTTAGCAACCTGGCAACCGAGCAACACCCTAGATCCGAATCCGCACCGTGGCCAGCGTCTCGTCAGGATGGATCTTCTTCGGCGCACCGAT
>DATAMS010000010.1:0-3087 GCA_036260495.1 Thermoanaerobaculia bacterium | reverse complement strand
CCGCTCGTGGATTGACGTACGACTCACTGGAGCACTTTCAGCGAAACACCGGCATCGGCTACGAGAAACTGCTCGCATGGGTGCAGATCTCGCCACGTACGATGGCGCGACGAAAACAGCAGAGACGTTTCCTGCCAGAGGAGTCTGACCGCCTCTTGCGCGCCGCACGCGTATTCGGAAAGGCGTTGCAGTTGTTCGAGGGCGATCGCGACGCTGCATCGGAGTGGATGCTCAGCCCGCAACCAGCACTTGGCGGCGAAACACCGATTGACGTTGCACAGACTGAGCTTGGCTCACGTGAAGTCGAGAATCTCGCCGGCCGCATTGAGCACGGCGTCTATTCGTGAGCACGGTCCGAACCTGGCGTCTCGTGAAATCGCGATTCGTCGAGCATGCCTTCGATGGTGAAGGAAGCCGGCTCTACGGAGGTCGCTGGAGCTCGCCGGGACTCCCTGTCGTCTACACGTCAGCCACCGCCTCGCTGGCAGTGCTCGAGATTTTCGCGAACGTCCAGCGCGGAGATCTTCTCGCCAGCTTCGAGCTTCTTTCGTGTACGTTCGACGACGCGCTCGTATTCAGTGTCGAACCTTCCGAGTTGCCAGCGAACTGGCGGCAATCACCGGCTCCCGTGCGGCTTCAGGAGATCGGCTACGATTGGCTGCGCACCGCGAAGTCGGTGGTGTTGCAAGTGCCGAGCAGCATCATCGAACACGAAAGCAACTACCTGCTGAACCCACTGCATCCCGACTTCAAACGGGTCAAGCGTTCGGCGCCGCGGCCGTTCGTGATCGACCTGCGGCTGATCAAGGAGCCTTGACTACCCCTCAATCTCCTCCGCCATCGTCAGCAGCGCATTGACGGTGTTCCAGTTTCTCGCCGTCACGTTCACGCCGAGCTTCTTCTCGGTCAGCGCGTTGGAGACCTTGGAGCCGGCGATGCCTTCGGGGAAATAGAGATAGAGCTCGCGGTTGCCGAAGTGGATCTCCTCGGAGACGATTTTCAGTCCCGACAACAGCTCCTTCGCTCCTTTGAGAAGCTCACCGTTCAGGAAGGCGACGAGGAGGGCTTTTGGATTCCGTTCCGTTGGATCGAGCGGATTTGCGGCGATGACTTTCTTCAATTCGGCCGCGGTGCGAAGGATGACGCGCACGTCAAGCGCCGTGGCCTTGCGGATCGCCTCCTCGATTTTCCGGACAAGCACCGCCCGATCGGTCACATCGCTACGAAAGACGACGTTCCCGCTTTGCAGATAGGTGCTCACATCCTCCAGACCGAGGGAAGTGAAAAGCTTCTTCAGCGACTCCATCTTCAGCATTTTGTTGCCGCCCACGTTGACTCCGCGCAATAGACAAACGAATGCAGTCATGCAGAAAGAGTAACCCACGCGCCAACTGTCACATCGAAAACAACTCGCATCCTCTACACTCACTTCATGCGCGGCCTGCTTCTTTCCCTCGCGTTGTCCCTGACGCTCGCTCTTACCGCGTCCACAACCACATCGCCAAAACCCGTCGATTTCGAAAAACAGATCCAGCCAATTCTCGAAGCAAAGTGTCAGCCGTGCCACTTTCCCGGCGGCAAGATGTACGCGAAGCGCCCCTTCGACAAGCCCGCGACCATCGTCGACCTCGGCGAAAAGCTCTTCACCCGGATCAAGGACGAGGATCAGCGCAAGGTCATCCGCGCATTTCTGGCCGAACAGGCGCACTCTGCGCACCGATAACGGCTTCGCGATCTGTCGCCCGCTGAAGCGACAAACGTCACGGATCGAGTACCGGCTGGCGCGAGCTCGCAAACACAAGGACAACGAAGCGCAATCAGCCGAGAACGCGCGAAGCGCAGGACTATCGCATACCGAAGTAGCTATCCAACTGCTCGTACGCCTGCCGCACACCGTCGCTTTGCGTCTTGAGCTCGGCGAATGCGCCGCGATAGATGCCGCCGACGCGGGTTACGTTCCGTTCGCGCAGCGCGTAGAGCACTTCGCGAAGCGCCTCGGCTTCAGCCGGGGCGAGATCGGTGCGGGCAATCTCGCGCTCCAGCAGCGACTGCGCGACGCGAAGCCGGTCGCCGTTTTCTTCGCGATGCATTGGCGCCGGCATCGTGCCGGGCTGCGAGCTTGGCGGAATCCAGGCAGCGGGCGCTCGTCCTTCGATCGTGGCCGGCGTCGACATATCGACGGTACCGGGAAGCTCTTTCAGTTGCGGGCTGAACTTGCCCATCATGAAGAAGAGCTCCTTCTCGTTGGAGAAGTTGCCGACGAGACGGGCGTTCTTCGCCATCTCGAGGTGCTCGGATTCCTGCAGCATGATGAAGGCGCGGGCGCGCTCCTCGAGGGTGATGCGCTTGGCGTGGACGCGCCAGGCGGTGAGCGTGCCCTGGATGAAGCAGGCCTGTCCGGCGCGGATGCTCACCGCTTCGACCGTGACGTTTTCTTCGATCCGGATCGAGCCGTTCGTCGATTCGATCTCGGAATAGGTGCCGGAGTTTTGGATGACGAGATTGCCGGGAGTCTTGATCGAGAGTTGCCCGCTTTGATTGACACGGATCTCCGTGCCGCGCGGGATGATCATCGTCGGAAAGTTCGCCTGGTCGGCGGCGTTGCTGCTCATCTCACACCCTCCTGCGCCCGAGAAACGCCGTGGGAAGCGGATCGAAGTCCTTGTAATCCTTGGTCGTACGAGCCTTCATCAACAGGGATGCTTCATTAGGCCATTGATAGTTGAGGATGTAAATGCGCGGATCGATTGGAACGTATGCGCCGGGCTGTTCGAAATCGCTGCGGACCTCGTAGTGGAGGTGCGAATTCGTGCTCCAGCCAGTCGAGCCGACGGTTGCGATGTTCTCGCCCTGCTTGATCTGCTGTCCGGCGTGAACTTTGACCGTGTCGCAGTGGCCGTAGATGGTGATGAAGCGGTCGGAGTGATTGACGACGACGACGTTGCCGAAGCGCCACCAGGCCACGCTCTGCGAAAGCGGATAGCGTCCAGCAAAGCTGACCACCCCCTCGGCCGCGGCGTATACCGGCGTGCCGGTCGGCGCGGAGAGGTCGAGGCCTTTGTGGAAGTCGGACTGCCGCGTGAACGG
>DATAMS010000008.1:0-8126 GCA_036260495.1 Thermoanaerobaculia bacterium | reverse complement strand
CTGGAATCTCGACGCCGTATGCGTCCGCGTCGCGCGACGTGTCGTGTATCCGCACTTTCGTGATCACGTCACGGGCCAAGCGGGCCGGAACATAGATAAAGGCGCCCATGGGTGCATCCGGACCGTACTGCAGCATCATGTCTGTAAACGTGCCGGTGGTGTGGGCCGGAACGTAAGGACTCGGCGGCGGCGAGATGCCTGAAAGCCAATAAGTAGCAGCTCCGCTGACCGGAACAGATTCGTCGCCTGCGTTCGTGATCAAAATCTCGGTCTCGAATCGAGCCGCACTGGGACCCGGGCCTGACGCTGCAACCGGGATGAGAATCCTTTCCTCTTCCTCATTTGACCGGCTTTGATACCGGTACGCGTTTGCCAGGACGACCGGAGTTGCGATGCCGGTGATGGTGACGGTGACATCAACACTGCCCGCGGCGTGCGGAGGAGCGATCGCTACGATCTCGGATACCGTGTTCGAAACGATGCGGCCGGAGGCATCGCCGAACTTCACGGAGTTCGCGCACGAAACACCAGGACAAACCGTCGTCAAGCCGTGCAATACGTAACCTCGTATATGCACGAAGTTGCCGCCCGTCGTGATACCGGACGCGGGAAGAACCGCCGTCACTGTCGTCTGCGCCAGGAGAACCGGGGCGGATAAGAGAAAGAGGTAGAAGCCGGGGGATTTTTTCATGGGTCTCCGGGAACGTCGAAGCTACGAATGCGCGTGTGCCGGCTCTCCAGGCGCGTGTGTGTGTCCCGCATGTCCGGATTCCACCTGTTGCGCTACCGTCACTGCAAGAGTTCGAAACGCTTGCGCTGCGGCGGACGAGGGATCGAGAACCACGATCGGGGCGCCGGTGTCGCCGCCGACGACGACTTTCGGATCGATGGGGATCTCGCCGAGAAAGGGCACGCCGAGGAGCTCGGCGGTTTTGCGGCCGCCACCGTGGCCGAAAATCTCTTCGCGCTCGCCACAGTGACGGCAGATGAAGTAGCTCATGTTCTCGATGATGCCGAGAACGGGAACGTTGACTTTGCGGAACATCGCCAGGCCTTTGCGTGCATCGATCAGCGCGACGTCCTGCGGCGTCGTCACCACGACGGCGCCTGACAGCGGCACTTTCTGCGTCAGCGTCAGTTGCGCGTCGCCGGTGCCGGGCGGAAGATCGATGATCAGGAAATCGAGCTCGCCCCACTTCACGTCGGTCAGGAATTGATCGAGCGCTTTCATCACCATCGGTCCGCGCCAGATCACCGGCGTGTCGGGATCGGTGATCAGACCGAGCGACATCGTCTTGATGCCGTGGTTTTCCATCGGGATGATCTTCTCGTCGGTCTCGTCGATCTGCGGACGTCCATCGATGCCGAGCATCATCTGTTGCGAGGGGCCGTAGATGTCGGCGTCGAGCATGCCGACGCTGTAACCGAGAGCGTGCAGCGCCAGCGCGAGATTGGTGGAGACGGTCGATTTACCGACGCCCCCCTTCCCTGAGGCGACAGCGATCTTGTACTTGACGCCGGGCAGCATCTCGGCCGGTGCGCCACCCATTGGCGCAGCCTGGCGCGAGCCGACATCGACAGCCATCCGCACGTTTTCCACTCCGGGCAACGCACCCACGGCCGCTTCGGCATCGCGCGTGATCTGTTCCTTGGCGTTTTGATTCTCGGTCTGGAAGCGCACCGTGAAGGCGACGTTGCCGCCTTCGACGATGACATCATGGACGAACCCGAACGACACAATGTCGCGCGAGAGTCCGGGAAATTTGACGCCCTTAAGCGCCTCGAGAACTTGTTCCTTCGTCGGCATTCGTTTTCTCCTGAATGTAGCGTTCGTACGAGGCGCGGATGATCGAAATGGCCTCTTCGTACGAGCTGACCACCGAGATCACGTTCATGTCCTGCGGACTGGCCAGCCCGCGCGTGATCATGACCTCGTTGATCCAGTCCATCAGACCGGTCCACATTGTACCGACGAGGATGAGCGGATGCTCGGTGACGTGCTTGACCTGCAGAAGCTGCCACACCATGAACAGCTCCAGCGCCGTTCCAATGCCGCCCGGCAAAACGATGAAGGCGGAGGAGAGACGGATGAAGTGGTGCAGGCGCGAGAAGAACGTGCGGTGCCGGAAGACTTTGTTGACGAACGGATTCGCGTCCGACTCGAAGGGAAGATGGATGGCCAGCCCGAACGAGCGCGAGTAGCTGTCGGCCTGCCCTTTCTGCCCTTCCATCGCGCCGGAGTTGGCGGCCTCCATCAGTCCCGGACCGCCGCCGGTGACGATGTCGATGCCCATCCGCGCCAGCTCGAAACTGAGCTTCTTGGCCTGCTCGTAAATCGGATCGCCGGAACGAATGCGTGAGCTGCCGAAAATCGAAACGCGGTAGTGCTCGACGCGCTCCGGCTGAATCTGATCGAGATCGTTGATCGTGTCCCAGAGCTGGTAGATGGCTTTGTCGAGGATGTGCGACGGATCGACGGGCGATCGTTTCTTCACCTGTTCTTTGCGCAGTTCTTCGAGCTGCGGCGTGGTGGTTTGTCCGTTGGTGGTTTTCTTTCGTGCGGTGGCCATTGGTTTTAGAAGCGAATGTTGAATGTTAACTGTTGAAGGTTGGATGTCGAATGTCTCGCAGGCGCGGCGTTCATTCAACACTGAACATTCAACATTCAACATTCAACATTTCGGTTTTGCGCAGGCGAAAAAGATGCCACTACGTCCGCGGCGCCGCCTCGACGATCATCCGAACGATTCGATCAAATCCGCGTGCAGACCAGATCGGACTGTCGGATGAGATACCGGGATTAGCGTTCACTTCCAGGACGGTGATGCGCCCGAGGTCGTCGAGGCGCATGTCAAGCGAGCCGTAGCCGCGGATGCCGATCGTGTCGAAGGACCTCTGGGCGATGGCGATGATCTCGCTACGCAAACTCGCGGGTAGTTGCGATGGCCGGAGCATCTCCAGCCGCTGATTCTTGCGGCTCTTCTCGGTCCGGACGCCGCGTGCGCCTTCGGGAAACGACCACTCGCCGATTCCGGCGATCTGAAACTTCCCGCTCGCGCCTTCGACGAAACCGGCGCGCAATTCGCGGCCTTCAATGAATTCGTCGGCGACGGCCGGCTCATCGAATCGATCCCAGATTCTTTTCGCGAGATCGAGAACTCCTTTGCGCGTCGTGACCACGGAATCGCGCGTGATGCCCCACGAGCTTCCCTGCCACGCAGGCTTGACGATGACCGGTGGCGTCAAATCGATCCGATCCGGATTCGCGCCCGGCTCAAGTACGATGAACCGCGGCACGCGAATCCCCTCGGCAGCCAACAGTCTCCGCGATCGGATCTTGTCATTGGCCAGCGCGATAGCCAGCATGCCCGATCCGGTGAATCGCAAACCTGCGAATTGGACGCATGCCGCGAACACCGGCTCCAGCGGCGTGGCCGAGAACGCGAGGTTGAAGATCAATGCATCGCTCGATGCATATCGAGCCAGCGCGCTCAGGTCACTCGCTCTCACGCCGATGATTTCGACGCGGGTGTAGTGCCGCCGAAGCGCTTCGACGACCGAAGCATCCCACTTCGCGCGATTCCATCGCGGATGCCCGCTGCGAACCTGGCCTTCGACATCAGCATCGACGGCGCAGACGACGAAGAGCTTTCTTTTGCGCGGCACGTGACGATTTATAGCAGGGATGATGGATCGCGCGGAGCAATGTCAACGCCCCACACTCCTCAGCGCAAGGAGTGCGGTCGTCTCGACCGCGGGCACTTGGGCGTCCTCGCCCGAGTGCTGTCAGGCCTCGACATCGCCTCACTCCTTCCCCATGTACTTCGCCCGCAATCCCGGAGAAAACCGTTCGATCGCGTAACGCAGCATCGTGCGCGGCATGACTCGCGCGTGCTTGCGGAGGAAGCGCTCCAATGCGGATTGATCGCGCTTGCCGGCTTCGCGAAGCATCCAGCCGGTGGCTTTGTGGATCAGATCGTGGCGATCACTGAGCAGCATCTCGGCGATGCGAAACGTGTCGCGAAAATCGTCGCGCCGGATGAAATCGAGCGTGGCGATGATGGCGATGCGGCGCTCCCAGAGCGATTCTGATTTCGCCAGCGCGACCAGCGGCGTGCGATCGCGCTCGCGCAGATGCGCGCCTACGATCTTGTGCGCGGAGCAATCGACGAGGTCCCAGTTGTTGATGCGGTTCGTGTTGGCGAGATAGGCGCAATAAATCGCTTCCCGCCCGGCATCATCACCGCGCTCGTACTGATGGACGAGAATCATCAGCGCCAGCAGCCGCGCTTCGTGCCATTTCGATTGCAGCAGCGCCACCGCCTCGTCCACCTCAACGGACTTGTACCTCTTCGACAGCGCGCGAAGGGGCGGAACGGTGACGCCGAGGAAGGAGTCGCCTTCGCCGTAGTCGCCCGGACCGCATTTGAAGAAGCGGAGATGGTGCGTTGCCACGAGTGGATCGGCGCCCGCACGAAGCGCGCGCTCGATCCCTTTCGCGGTCGTTACCTCACGAACCAAACGTCTTTCGAGAGCTCTTTGAGCTTCGCCTCGTTCGATCGGGCTTCGGCATCCGAGGAGAACTTGACGCGCACTTTGAACGTGGTGCCCTTCTCGCTGATCGAGCGCTCCACGTACGACGTCATGAAACCGTGATCGATCAGTTTTGCGGCCAGCGCGTCGGCGGTCTTCTGATCGCTGGTGACGAGCAGTTGCGCGTAGACGGGACCAGATGCCGCGGCAACTGTTGGTTTCACGACGGGAGTCTTCGCGACGGGAGCAACCGGTTTCGGCGCCGCCGCGACAACCGCAGTCGTCGTCGAAGGCGATGTTGTCGCCGCGCTATCGGTGAGCGGCACCACTTGCGCTTCTGTGATCGCGACTGGCGGCGCCGTCTCGGTCATCGCCGGAGCCGCGGTAGCCGGCGCCGGCGCTTTGAAGTCGTCGTTGCCGATGCCGAGGTCGACGAGCTTGCCGGGGTTTTTCTTCGCGGCGACGCTCCCCTCGTTGACGACCGCCGGATCTTTGCGGACGACGAGCCGTTCGTCCGCCTGGCCGCGGCCGATCATCAATCCGAACGCGAAGGTGGCCGCAAGCGAAAGGAGCAACAGCACGAAGGCGATGAACGCCTGTCCTGCCGTCAATGACACTTCGTAGTGGGATGAATCGTCCATCAGGACTTCGTCAGACACCATTGCACACCCTCCCGTTACTTTGTCTGAGCCTGCGACGCAGGAGGCGCCGCAGCGTTCCAGTTTGTGTGATACACGACGCCGTTGTCAAAGTAGATGGCCGACGCGCCGCCATCTTCCTTCGGATAAATCCAGACGGAATAGGCCCGTCCGTTCTGCATGACCTGCTTGATCCAGTCTTCGCGCGGCAGGCCGACGAGACCGCGGACGGTGTCTTCCTTCATGCCGTTCTTGACGTTCGCGAAGGCCGTCATGGAGACGAATCGCCGCTGCTCGGCAAGGGCGACGCGTTGCTTGGCGTCGGCGCTGGAGGGATCGAGATCGACCGCCGATTTGTAGAGCTCGAGCGCTTTGTCGTAGCGCGAGAGGTACTGCATGTACTCGTCGCCCATGATGATCTTCTCGCGCGCGAGCACCTGCCCGGCACGCGGATCGTGCGTGCGGTCGAAGTACTCCTTCACGTGATCGAGGAACGGGACGTAGACCGGCTCGAGCTTCTTCTGATTGTCAAGCACCAGCTCCAGCATCTGCTTGCGCGATGCGTTGGCGGGCGGCAGCGGCTGCGCTTTTCGAAGTCCATCGATGCGAAGGTACTCGGCGCTGAGCGCGCTCCACTCCGAATCGCTCGGCTGCGTGGGCAGGCTCGCCGCGGTAAGCTGCGTGGCGAGAAACGTTGTGATGAGAAGGGAGACGATGGAGCGCATTTCGAGTGGTTATTTTACATGATGCGACATCGTTCCGGCAGCCGCGCTAGTATTTCGCCATGTCCGAAGACAGTCTCAGTATTCAGGGAACGCTCGACGAGACGACGGTTCCCGATCTCTTCCGCTCGCTCCTTCGCAGCGGCGAGTCCGGCATCGTGTCGCTCGAAGCGGCCGGCCGCAATGACGTCATCTACTTCAACGAAGGCAGGATCATTTTCGCTTCCAGCTCCGATCCCGACATGGCCCTCAGCGAAGTGCTTCTCCGCGGCGGCGAGCTGACGCTTCATCAATACAACGAGGCAATGGAGCGGCTGGTCGTGGCCCGCCGCATCGGAACCCTTCTTTGCGAGCTCGGCTACCTGCAACCGGAAGAGTTACTGCGCGCATTGGAGCGGCAAGCTAGCGCGATCGTCCTCAATGCCATCCCCTACCGCACCGGCAGTTACACGATCGAGTTCACGAGCGAGCTGCCGCCCGAGATCATCTCGCTGCAACTCAATACGGAGCGGCTCATTCTCGACGGCGTGCAGAACATCGAGTACTGGTCCCTCATCACCCGCGGCCTCGGCAATCTCGATCGCATCCTGCAACAAGTTCCCGACGCCGACATGCGAACGTATTCAATGGAGCTGACCGAGACAGAGAGTCACGTTCTGAGCCTCCTGGCCGAGCCCGGAACCGTCGAAGAAGTCTGCGCGCACAGTTACTTATCGAACTTCGTGACGTGCCGCACGCTCTGGGCGCTTCTCAGCGTGAATCTCATTTCAGAAACGCAGGGTGAAATGGTCACAGAGCAGCGCGCCGCGGCTGAAACCGAGTACGAATTGGAAGGCGTCGTCGAGCGCTATAACAGAATGTACGAGACGATTTTCGGCCTTGTGTTCCAAAGGATCGGCGATCACATCTACGACTTCATGGACCGCGTCGTCGTCCACCTGTCATCCGAAACGACGCCGTATCTCTCCGGAATGAACCTAGTAAACGAAGCGCGAATCGATTTCGATCAATTGCTCAACAACGTAATCGCCTCCGGCGCCCGCGATTACCCCACCGTCATCCATAACATCCTCAATCAACTCTTATACGGCTGGATCTGCGAGATCAAAGCCGAATTCGGAGCGGAGATGGAGAGCGAGGTGTTGAAGATGGCGGAGTCCTTGAAGTAGTGCGCGGCCGTGGCGGGCCGCGCGTTGTCGATTCGTTGCGCTTCGCGCGTTGGGTTCCTCGCCACAAATTACGACCGCGTTTTATTACGCAAATCGCATATCGACGCGCCGGAGGCTCCCAGAGGGTACCAGTGGCAAGCGAGGAACGAGCGCCGCCACCGGCAAGAAACGAGCGGCCATCGGATTACGAGCGATGCGATCATGTGCCCCGGACCCGTTGTCGATTGTCGGTTAATTGCGCTTGCAGACTGGCGTCGATGCCGCGATAGCGGCCAATGAGGGTAGCCAGGGGTGCGAGCGCTCTTTGCGAGCACCCCTGGTTCGCGATGACGATTGAATGGCTCCGGACAATCGGAAGAATTGTGGCAACGCGCGGTCTTCCAGTGCCGCTGACGCGGCACCGAACATCCCGCAATCCTTTCCAGAGGTGCTCGCAAAAAGCGCTCGCACCTCTGGCTATCCTCTCGTGCCGCTGCGCGGCATCCGCCGGCGACCGCTCCACCACGAATAGCTCAAGACGATGCGTCACGAGCGATGTGATCATGCGCCCGGACGAGTTGTCGGTTGTCGGTTAATTGCGCTTCGCGCGCTGGGCGTCGATGCCGCGATAGCGGCTAACGAGGGTAGCCAGGGGTGCGAGCGCTCTTTGCGAGCACCCCTGGTTCGCGATGACAATTGAATGGTGCCGCGTCAGCGGCTCTGGACAATCGGAAGAATTGTGGCAACGCGCGGTCTTCCAGTGCCGCTGACGCGGCACCAAAAATCTCGCAATCCTTCCAGAGGTGCTCGCAAAAAGCGCTCGCACCTCTGGCTACCCTCTCGTGCCGCTGCGCGGCATCCGCCGGCGACCGCTCCACCACGAATAGCTCAAGACGATGCGTCACGAGCGATGTGATCATGCGCCCGGACGCGTTGTCGATTGTCGGTTAATGGCGCTCGCAGACTGGCGTCGATGCCGCGATAGCGGCTAACGAGGGTAGCCAGGGGTGCGAGCGCTCTTTGCGAGCACCCCTGGTTCGCGATGACAATTGAATGGTGCCGCGTCAGCGGCTCTGGACAATCGG
>DATAMS010000007.1:0-4016 GCA_036260495.1 Thermoanaerobaculia bacterium | reverse complement strand
GCAATCGGCGAGCAACGAGGCAGGGACATTCCATGACGCGCCGACCGTGAGCGCGTAGGGCGCAATGCAGAAGTTGGCGGATTCGACGCGAAGTGCGCGTTGCGCCAACTCGGTGAGGCCCATCGTTTCGTCGACAGTGAGGTCCGGGCCGCCCTCTGGCGTGACGGTGACGCTCCTCCCCTTCATCACGAAGAGCAGCGAACGGCCGTTCATGACGCCGAACGTGTTGCCCGATTCCTCTTCGTGCAGCACGCGGCCGTAGACGCGGCGGAAGCGCGAGCCGGCGGCGTCGCGCGCGAGGGTCGTGTCGGTGTACTCCTCGCGGTCGGCGCTAGCGATGCGCTTCGTCGTGAGGACCGTGCCGTCGAGGTCGCGGATCGTGCTGGTGCCGCCGATGTGAAGCTCCGCGGTGCCGTGAACGACGACACCGGCGGGCGCGTTGATGACGGGGGCGATGCGGACGGTTTCTACGGCGTGGGCGTTCGCAACGAACATCAAAGGAACGATGAACGCGAGGACGGCGGCGGGACGCCGCCGGGCCAGCCGGCGGGACGCCAGCGTTCCCACTAGATTCTCTCCACGATGATGGCGATGCCCTGGCCGCCGCCGATGCATGCCGAGGCGAGGCCGAAGCGTTTCTGGCGGCGGCGAAGCTCGTACAGAAGCGTTATCACGAGGCGCGTTCCCGATGCTGCGAGTGGGTGGCCGAGGGCGATGGCGCCGCCGTTGACGTTGAGTTTGGACATGTCGATGCCGAGCTCCTTCGATACGGCCAGGATCTGGCCGGCGAAGGCTTCGTTGATCTCGATGAGGTCGATGTCGTTCAACGACATGCCGGCTTTCTTCAGCGCGATCTTCGTCGATGGGACGGGACCGATGCCCATGATGTCGGGATCGCATCCGGCGATGCCCCACGAGACGATGCGGCCGATCGGTTTCTTGTTCTTGGCGTTGTCGGCGCTGGTGACGACGACCATCGCGGCGCCGTCGACGATGCCGCTGGCGTTGCCCGCGGTGACGAAGCCGTCCTTCGCAAACGCCGGTTTCAGTTTGGCGAGGCCTTCCATCGTGGTGTCGGGACGCAGGTGATCGTCGGACGTGATCAGCTCCCCTCTTCTGCCGACGGGCACGGCCACGATCTCTTCCTTCAATCGCCCGGCGCTTTCGGCATCAGACGCGCGCTTCTGGCTCTGCAGCGCGAACTGGTCCTGCTCTTCGCGCGAGATGCTGTACTTGCGTGCGAGATTGTCGGAGGTCTGGGCCATGTAGAGGCCGCAGTAGCTGTCGAGCAGCGCGACCATCAGCGAGTCTTCGAGCGCGCCTTGTCCGAGCTTGAGTCCTTTGCGCGCGCCGCGGATGACGTGCGGCGCCTGCGACATGTTTTCCATGCCGCCGGCGAGAACGGTCGTCGCTTCATCGAGCTGGATCTGCTCGGCGGCGCTGATGATCGACTGGATGCCGGAGCCGCAGAGGCGGTTGAGCGTGAGCGCCGGCACTTCTTTGGGCACGCCCGCTTTGAGGCCGACGTGACGCGCGCCGTAGATGGCATCGCCCGATGTCTGCAAGGCGTTGCCGACGATCACATGGTTCACTTCTTCGGGCGCGACGCCGCTGCGCGAGAGCGCTTCTTTGGCAGCGACGACAGCGAGATCGATGGCGCTGATGTCACTGAACGAGCCGTTGTATTCGGCCATCGGCGTGCGGGCGCCGTCGAGGATGAGGATGTCTTTCATTGGGATTCCTTGTGTAATTTGGCATGCTGAGCAGAGTCGATTAGTGGATTAGTGGGTTAGGAGGCGAGTTGGCCGAATCACTAATCGACTAATCACTAATCTACTAACCACTAATCCACTGCTTCAGAACCCTCGCGGCAACTTCATGCCGAGGTTCTTGACTAGAAATGCGAGTTGATCCGTTACTTCTTCGATGACCTTCGCGGTCGGTTTGCCGCCGCCGTGTCCGGCGCGGGTCTCGATGCGAATGAGCACCGGCGCGGGGCCGGCCTGCGCTTCCTGGATTGCCGCGGCGTACTTGAAACTGTGGCCGGGGACGACGCGGTCGTCGGTGTCGGCGGTCGTGATCAGTGTGGCCGGATACTTCGTTCCCGCCTTGATGTTGTGGTACGGCGAGTAGGCGTAGAGCGCTTTGAACTCATCGGCATTCGCGGATGAGCCGTAGTCGTCAACCCAGTAACGGCCGGCGGTGAATTGGTTGAAGCGGAGCATGTCCATCACGCCGACGGCCGGCAAGGTTGCGCCGAAAAGATCGGGGCGCTGATTTTCGACCGCGCCGATGAGCAGGCCGCCGTTGCTGCCTCCCTGAATGGCCAGCTTGGCCGGCTTCGTGTAGCCGTTCTTGACGAGGTACTCGCCGGCGGCGATGAAATCGTCGAAGACGTTTTGCTTGTGCAGCTTCATCCCGCCTTCGTGCCACGCTTCGCCGTACTCGCCGCCGCCGCGCAGATTGGCCACGGCATAAACGCCGCCCATGTTCATCCAGGTGAGGCGGGAGATCGAGAAGCCCGGCGTCATCGAAATGTCGAAGCCGCCGTAGCCGTAGAGGAGCGCGGGGTTGTTGCCGTCGAGTTTCAGACCTTTCTTGTGCGAGATGAACATCGGCACCTTGGTGCCGTCCTTCGACGTGTAGAAGACCTGTTTGACGACGTAGTCATCGGGATTCATCGCCACTTTGGCGCGGAAGAGGAGCTGCTTCTCCCCGCTTGCGAGGTCGTAGCGATAGACGCTGGGCGGCGTGGCGTAACTGGAGAAGTTGTAGAACGTCTCGTTGTCGTCGGAGCGGCCGTTGAATCCGCCAGCGGATCCGATGCCGTCGAGCTCCACGGTGCGAACGGGTTTGCCCGCGGTATCGAAGAGGCGAATCTCGCTGTGCGCGTCTCGGAGGTAGTCGGCGACGAAACGGTGTCCGACGTAGTTGACGCCCTGCAATTTGGCGTCGCTCTCGGGGATGAGCTCTTTCCAGTTCTCGCGCGCCGGATTGCGCAGATCGATGGCGATGAGACGGCCCTTCTGCGCGTTCAGATCGGTGCGGAAATAGAGTACCGGTCCGTCGTTGCCAACGAACGAGTAGTCGTTCTCGATCTTGTCGACGACGGCAACCGGCATCGCGTAGGGATCCTGAAGATCTTTGACGTGAACCTGATTCTTCGCCGCGGTGCCCTGCGTGGTGGTGATGATCAGGTAGCGGCCATCCTCCGAAACCTCCCCGCCGTAATTCCACTCCGGCTGCGAGGCGTCATACCAGACCACGACGTCGTCGGATTGCGGAGTGCCCAGGCGGTGGTAGTAGACCTTCTGATCGCGATTCAGACTCTGGTAGGCCTTCCCTGCTTCGACTGCCGGGAAGCGCGAGTAGAAGAATCCCTTGTCGTCTTTCGTCCAGGAGATGCCGGAGAATTTCACCCACTTGATCTCGTCGGGAAGCGGCTGGCTGGTGGCGACATCAACCACCTTGATGATTTCCCAATCCGATCCCGCTTCGGCCGTTGCGTACGCCGCGTATTTGGCGTCATCGCTGATGGCCAGTCCGCCGAGGGCGACGGTGCCGTCTTTCGACCAGGTGTTGGGATCGAGGAGAACGCGCGGCGTGTCGGTCCATTTGTCGACGGTGTAGACGACGGACTGATTCTGCAGGCCGTTGTTTTTGGAGAAGAAGTAGCGGCTGCCGCGTTTGAAGGGAACCGTGTACTTCTCGTAGTTCCAGAGCGTGGTGAGCTGCTTGCGGATCGGTTCACGCTCGGGGATGGAGCCGAGGTAGTCGAAGGTGATCTTGTTTTCGGCGGCGACCCAGTCAGCGACATCCTTCGATGTCCGCACGTCGTTTTCCAGCCAGCGATAGGGATCGGCGACTTTGACGCCGTGATAGTCGTCGACCTGCTCGACCTTCTTCGTTTTCGGATAGTCGATCGGCGCGGCGAAGCTGATCAGGGGAATCGCGGCGATCATGATGGCCGCAAGGTGGCGGAAGTGCATCGATAAGCTCCTTCGTGTGCTGTGGGG
>DATAMS010000710.1:0-8764 GCA_036260495.1 Thermoanaerobaculia bacterium | reverse complement strand
GGAGGACTGATCATCGGCATCATCGAATCCTTCGTCGGCGGCAGCCACTTCTCGAACTACCGCGACGCCATCGCCTTCATCATTCTGATTGCGATTCTTCTCTTCCGCCCGTCCGGGCTGTTCGGGAAATACCAGGCGGAGAAAGTTTGAGAAGCCAAATGTTCAATGTTGCATGTTGGATGTTGAATGTTGAATGGGCCGCCGCCGGTGGTTGCTTCTGCATTCAACATTCAACAATCAACATGCAACACTTAACATTCGCCTCGGGAGGGTGGGCGTGAAAACGTCTCTCCCCTGGTGGCTTCGCGACGTCCTTCTTCTCTCCGGTTTCGTCGCGGTGCTGATCGGATTGTCGTACGGCCTCGAAGCGATCCCCATCGCGGGCATCGCGTACTACAACCGGATCCTCGTCATCATGGGGATCAACATCACGCTGGCGGTTTCGCTGAACATCATCAACGGCCACGCCGGTCAGTTTTCGCTCGGTCACGCAGGCTTCATGGCGGTCGGCGCGTATTTTTCCGCCTATCTGACCTACTACCACTTCGCTCCGCGGCTGGACAAAATGCCGGCCGGGACGCAGCAGTTCGTGATGCAGAACGTCTACCTCGTCATCGCCGTGGTGGCCGGTGGACTGCTCGCGGCGCTGGCCGGCTACCTCGTCGGCTTGCCGTCGCTACGGTTGCGCGGTGACTACCTCGCCATCGTCACACTTGGATTCGGCGAGATCATCCGCGTTCTCATCCTGAACATCGACACGATCGGCGCCGCGCGCGGGTTCAGCGGCATCCCGCACTGGAGCAACTTCTTCTGGGTATTCCTCGTGGCCGGACTGACGATCGTCATCTCGTGGCGGCTCGTGCAGTCGTCGGTCGGCCGCGCGTTCCTGGCCGTGCGCGAAGATCAGATCGCCGCCGAGGCGATGGGCGTCGACACGACGAAATACAAGGTCAAGGCGTTCGTGATCGGATCGTTCATGGCAGGAGTGGCGGGCGGGCTTTACGCGCACTACATGATGTATCTCAACCCGCAGATGTTCATGTTCGTGAAGTCGTTCGAAGTCGTGGCCATGGTCGTCCTCGGCGGACTGGGCTCGATCTCAGGCTCGGTCGTCGCGGCGATCATCCTGACGTTCCTGCCCGAGGGATTGCGATCGGTGAAGGACTACATGCCGGGCGGCCGCGATCCGCGCATGGTCATCTACTCGATCATGCTCATCGTGCTGATGCTGACGCGGCCTCAGGGGCTCTTCGGACGGCGCGAACTGTGGCAGATCTTCGGGAGACGGAAGAAAACGGATGTCACTCCCGATCCTGATAAGAATGAGAAGGAAAGCAGCGGCGGCGCAACGCCGGTATCGTGATGGCTGACGCGAACGCTCTGCTCGACGCACGCGACGTGACCATCCGCTTCGGTGGTCTGACGGCGGTATCGCATTTCAATCTCGCGATCCAGCCGCACGAACTGGTCGGACTGATCGGTCCGAACGGCGCGGGAAAAACGACCGTCTTCAACATGCTCACCGGCGTCTACAAGCCGACCGAGGGAGAGATCTTCGTTGGCGGCGTATCGACGCACGAGTTCAAGCCGTACCAGATCACCGCGCTCGGTGTGGCCCGCACGTTCCAGAACATCCGCCTCTTCAAAGAACTCTCGGTGATCGACAACGTGAAGATCGGCGGCCACATCCACTACAAATACTCGGGCACCGCGGCTGTCCTGAAGACGAATCGTTTTCATGATGCAGAGGAGATCGCGGACCGCGATGCGACGGAGTTGCTCCGCATTTTTGGACTGGAAAAACGCGCTAACTACTACGCGAAGAACCTGCCGTACGGCGACCAGCGCCGTCTCGAGATCGCGCGTGCGCTGGCGGCGCGTCCGAAGCTGCTGCTGCTCGACGAGCCGGCCGCGGGGCTCAACGACCGCGAGACTCGCGACCTGATGGAAACGATTCATGAGATCCGCGACCGGTTCGACATCGCCATCCTCCTCATCGAGCACAACATGGAGCTGGTGATGGGCATCTGCGAGCGGATCATCGTCCTCAGCTTCGGCAAAACGATCGCCCAGGGAAGCGCGGCCGACGTGCGCGCGAATCCAGTCGTGATCGAAGCCTACCTCGGCGAACCGGCGGAGGCGGCCGGCCTATGACCGCACTCCTCAGCGTTCACAATCTGGAAGTGACGTACGGCAACATCCCGGCGTTGCGCGGCATCGACCTCGATGTGAACAAGGGCGAGATCGTGACGCTCATCGGCGCGAACGGCGCCGGCAAAACGACGACGCTGCGGACGATCTCCGGACTGCTCAAACCGAAGACGGGCGAAGTGACCTATGACGGCCGCAATATCACCGGCACAAAGCCGCACGTGATCACGGCGATGGGCGTTTCGCATGTGCCCGAGGGACGCGGAATCTTCGCGAATCTGACGGTGAACGACAACCTTGAGCTCGGCGCGTATCTGCGCAAAGACAAGATCAAGCAATCGGAGTACGAGCGAATCTTTGCGCTCTTCCCCGTGCTCAAAGAACGGATCAAGCAAAGCGCCGGAACGCTGTCGGGCGGCGAACAACAGATGCTGGCGATCTCGCGCGCCCTGATGTCGAAGCCCCAGGTTCTGCTCCTCGACGAACCCTCGCTCGGTCTCGCGCCGCAAATGGTTCAGACGATCTTCCGCGTGATCAAAGAAATCAATGCGGAAGGGACGACGATCCTCCTCGTCGAACAAAACGCGCACATGGCGTTAGTCACGGCCCACCGCGGCTACGTGATGGAAACGGGCCGCATCGTGCTGGCCGACGAGACGAAAGCGCTACTTTCGAGCGATCGGATCAAGAAGGCCTACCTCGGGGGGTAGCGGTCTACTGATCTGAAGCAGACAGCGCTGCGAGGGACGCCCGCCATGCGTCGATGGCTTCCTTTGGCAACGTGCCTTTCAAGTTGAGCCACGGCTTCGCATCCGCGTTGGGACGACATGCAACGAAACCTGAAAACGGGCGTGATCGGCGACGCCTTCAAAAGGTTCGTCGAGCTTCAGTTTCTGCTCTCGTGCGAGGTACTCAGCTTCGACCGTCTTTGACATCATCCTGAATCATGCGCCGCTAGCGCCAAAACCCGCCCGCGCATCACCCTTGCAGTCCCCTCCTTGAAACGAGGAGGAATCATGTACGCATTACGAACGGCCGTGCTCGCTGTGGTTGTAGCGACGTCATTGGCGGCCCAGCCGGCAAATGATCTGAGCAGGGCGCAGCAGGCGTTGGCGGCGGCGGACACGGTTGGCGCGGCTGTATTTGCCAAGACTCTTTACGACGATGCGGTCTACCGGGCCCGCTTCGCGGAGCAGAACCTGAATTCGTCGAAGCCAGCGATTCGGGGGCAGGCGCAGATGAGCGCGATCGAGGCGACGGCGGAGGCGCAGGCCGCGGCAGCAAAAGCACGGTGGCTGAGCACGAATACCGCGATTCACGGTTTGCAGAACGACATCAACCGTTTTGGCGGTACGTCGAACGTGACGCTGCTGCCGGAAGAACCGCCGGTGATCGAGCTTCATCGCGGTGCGACGACGAAAGAGCGCATCGCGACGGCTCAATTCGCCGTCGATCAAGCGAAGGCCGCTGGTGCGCTGGACACGGTTCCAGACAATGACCTCAACATCGCAGAGCAGTACATCGACAGCGCGAAACGCGTCTCGCGAACCACGAGTGCGAGTGACCCGGGGGACGACCTGGCATTCCGCGCCGAGATGATCGGACGCCGCGCGTTTTACCTTGCGCGGCTTGCTCAATCGAGCAAGCTGCTGCCGTCGGTGCAGCTCGATCGCACGCGTCTCGCGCAACGCGAGAGTGAGCGGCAAGCTGCGGCCGAGCGTGCGCAACGCGAAGAGGCGGAACGGCACACAGTCGCGTTGCAGCAGCAACTGGCGGCGGAGCAGGCCAATCGTCAGGCGCAGGCGGAGGAAGTGGAACGGCTTCGACAGCAGGTCGACGAGAACCGGCGCGCGGCCGAAGCGAGAATCGAATCCGACCGGCAGGCGCGCATCGCCGCGGAGCGTCAGCTCGATGAAACCGTTGGCAGGTACCAGGGATCGATCGCTACTTCCAGTCCCTCGGACGTCGATGCCATGCGCCGGCAGATCGAGGATCAGCAACTGGCGCTGCGGACGATTCAGGAGCGCGAGCGCGCCAACGCCGAGGCAATGCAGGCGGAGATCAACCGGCTGCATACAGATCTGACGGCATCACAGCAAGCGGGAACGCTCCCGCCGGACGTCCTCTCGCAGCGTCAGGCGGACATCCTCGCGCGGCAGCAGCAACTCGATCTGCTGCGTCAGTCGCTCGAACGCGAAGCGGAGACGCGCAAGCAACTCGCGGATCAACAGCAGCAGGCGATCGCCGCCGCGGAAGCGCGCCGCAAACAGACCGACGCGGAAGCCGCGGCGTTGCGACAGCAGGCCGAAAATGCCACGCAGCAGGCGCAGGCTGCGCAGGCCGAGGCGCAGCAAGCCAACGCGCAGGCACAGCAGGCGAATACGCAGGCGCAACAGGCCCAGGTTGCCGCACAGCAAGCGCAGGCCGCCGCGCAACAGGCGCAGAGCCAGCTCGACGAGACGCGAAAAGAGCTCGCCGAGCGTGATGCGGAAGCGAGACGGCTGCGATTTCAGAATGAGCTGAACCGAATCGCGGCCACGCGAAACGATCCCCGAGGGCTCATCGTCACGCTGAATGGCGGCATTCTTTTCGATACCGGAAAGACCGCGCTCAAGCCGGGCGCGAAAGCGACGCTCAAGAAGATCGCTACGCAGATTGCCACCGACCCGTCGCTCAAGATCGCAGTCGAAGGGCATACCGATAACGTCGGCGGGAAGGATACGAATCAGGCGCTCTCCGAAAAACGCGCCGGAGCCGTGCGCGATTATCTCGTGTCCGCCGGCGTCCCTGCGGATCACATCAGCGCCAGTGGCAAGGGCGAAGAGTCGCCGATCGTGACGAACAAAACCGCCGCGGGACGGCAGCAGAATCGAAGAGTGGAACTGGTGATTACGCAGTAGCGCGGGAACGATTACGCCGCGGCGGACTCAGATGTGACGCGATACACGTATGCTTCCTCGAAGATGGATCCGTTGATCGCCTGTCGGGGAAGCAGAATGCCGCTGATCTTCCAGCCAGTCTGGATTTCTGAGGCCAAATTGCTGACGAGCGAGTCATCCGGCGCGACGATGGTGATGATGTAATTGAGATTGGAGCGTGACTGGCCGAGTGCTTTGAGGGCGTTGATCAGAGCGCCATACGCCGCCTTCATACCATCGGCGTTCACGCGTGGCGACGCGAGATAGAGCTTCCAACGATTGAAATCGGATTCGAAGTACCAGAACGAGGCGACGACCGGCCAGCCAGCCTCATCAAGCTTGCGGGTGACCGAAGCGCCGAGGCTCTTCATCTCTTCCGTGAGCGTTTCCTTCAGTAGTATGTCTTCAGCCATGCGAGAACCCCACTGGTCGGATCGGAGACTGCACGAAAGAGGACTGTTGCCGCGTCTTCCGTGATCGCCGCATTATACCGGCTCGCCTCCGACCAGGCTTGCACGATCCCCCAATTTGCCGCAAAAGACTCGTTTCGGTCCGCCTCGTCCCGGTGGAGTTGGGCCAAGCGGGAGACGTTGAGAAGCTTCGTAAGGTCGTGAACGTAGCTGTCATTGACAACCTTCCGGTCGGGAAAATCGAATTCGCGAAACTGACGGGCGATGCAGGCTTTGAGCGCGAATTCGACCGCGTAACCGCAGAGGTAGTACGCAGCCTGAAAGCGTCCAGCAGCGAGAAGCGCTGCCGTGTCGGCGACACGTTCATCTGCCATCCTCTGAAGGTCGAAGCGATTCATCCGTTCCTCTGGATGGCAATCGTATAGCACCTGCTAACTTCGCCTTCTTCCCGTCGTCCAACGCCTCAGAACGGAGGATCACCATGCGCCGATTTGCTTTCCTGGCTACCCTCATCGCCCTCACTTTGCCCCTCGCCGCCGTCTCGCATTCATCGCACACCAGCTACTCGAATCACGGTCTTTCGATCACGACGGAAGACTGGGAAGACGTGCGCGACTGCAGCGCGATTCACGTCCGCTACAACGATCGCGACGTGCCGGTCGTTGAAGAGAACGTTCCTGTCGGCAGCCTGCGCTCGCTCAAAGTGCGCAGCGATCGCAATGGCTCCATTCGCGTTCTCGCATCGAACACTTCCAGTTTCGTCGTGAAGGCGTGCAAAGCGTCGGCGCTGGGGAATGTCAGCGATCTGCGCGTGAATGTCAGCGGCAATGAAGTGAATGCCGATCGCGCCGAGTCGGATGGCCGCTCGATGATCTACTTCCTCGTCTTTGCGCCGCGCAACGCCTCGCTGGATCTCGATGCCAGCAATGGTCCGATCTCGATCGACGGTGTCGATGGCGCGATCACCGCGCATGCGCTCAACGGTCCGATCTCGGTCAAGGCGTCGTCGGGCACGCTCGACATCAACACGCAGAATGGACCGATCGCCTTCGCCGGCGACTCCGGAAACGTCAAACTGCGCGCGACCAATGGTCCGATCTCTGTGAAGTTGTCGGGCGGCGCGTGGGGCGCCGGAAGCCTCGATGCGTCGACCGAAAACGGTCCGCTGTCACTCAAGCTCCCCAGCGGCTATCGCTCGGGCGTGCTCGTCGAAACCGATGGCAACTCGCCGGTGACGTGCCGTGCCGCCGGTTGCGCGGCCGCGAAGAAGGCGTATGCGGCTAGCCGCGACGATGACGACGATTTCGGCCCGCGCTGGCCGCGCCGCATCGAGCTCGGTTCCGGCACGCGCGCCGTGTCGCTGTCGACGCACAATGGACCGGTGGCGGTGAAGGAAGCGGATTAGGTTCGCGGCCGCGGGGTTGGCGCGGCCTCGGTTACTGAGTTGCACGGTTGCTGCGTGGCAGAGTGGAGTCGCAGGTCTCGGAGCAACCCGGCAACTCAGTAACCCGGCAACCCAATAGCCAAACCCGCGACCACGAAGACCCCGCGTTCCCGAGACCGCAACACCACGCTACACTTCCCCCGCCTTGCCACCGCGCGCGAAACTTCTCACCGTCCTCGGCGTGACGTTCGGCCTTGCCGTCACGGTGGGCAACATGATCGGCGCGGGCATTCTCCGTACGCCCGGCGACATCGCCACGCAGCTCCCTTCTTTCTGGCCGTTCCTTTCCGTCTGGGTCATCGGCGGCCTCTACGCGCTTCTCGGCGCGAACGCGTTGGCCGAGTTAGGCACGCTCGTTCCCGAATCGGGCGGGCAATACGTTTTCGTCCGGCGCGCGTTGGGCGATTACGCCGGACTCGTCGTCGGTTGGAGCGATTGGATCTCAACCTGCGGCACGACGGCGGCTGTCTCCATCGTCGTCGGCGAGTACGCGCTCGTGCTGTTTCCGGCATTGCGCGGCATCGAACCGACTGCGCTCACGGTCATCGCTATCCTGACGCTGATCCAATGGTTCGGCGTTCGTTGGGGTGGCTGGACGCAGGACGCTACGAGCCTGTTGAAAGCGCTGGCCTTCCTCTTCCTCATCGCCGCCTGCTTCTACCTCGGCACCCGCCATCCCACGACGTCGCTGATCGAAGCGGATCATGAAGGATCGGTCGCCATCGCTTTCATCCTCGCGTTGCAGGCCGTCATCTATACCTACGACGGATGGACGGCCGTGATCTATTTTTCGGAAGAGGTGAAGGACTCCGGCCGCAACATCCCGCGGGCGATGTTCGGCGGCGTGTTCGCGGTGATGACGATCTATCTGCTCGTCAATATCGCCTTTCTTCGCGTTGTGCCGCTCGGTAGCCTGGCTGGGCAGAAGCTCGCGGCGGGAGTCGTGGCGCAGCATCTGTTCGGCGCGTATGGCGACACCATCGTCCGCGTCATCATGATCGTGTCGCTGATCAGCGCCGTGAATTCGAACGTCCTGATTGCGCCGCGCGTGCTGTTCGCCATGAGCCGCGACAAACTCTTCTGGCGTGGCGCTGCCGAGGTGAACAAAGGGGGGACGCCCGACATCGCGTTGCTGTTCAGCAGCATCCTCGCGGCCGTGTTCGTGATCTCCGGCAAGTTCGAACAGGTCATCGCGATTCTGGCGTTCTTTTTCGTGGCGAACTACGCGCTCTCGTTCGCGTCGCTCTTTGCCATGCGCCGCAGCGCGCCGGATGCGCCGCGTCCGTTTCGCGCGATCGGTCATCCGTTCACGACCGGACTGGCTTTCCTCGCATCGATCGCATTCCTGATCGGCGCCGTCATCAGCGACACGCGCAACTCACTCTACGCGCTTGGCGTTCTCATTCTGACGATCCCGTTGTACCTTCTCGTCCGCAAAAAATGAGCGACTATCAGTTCGATCCCCGCCTTGCCTTTGCGCGGACGCTCCCGTCGCGCTACTACTTCGACAAAGACGTGCTCGATGCCGAGAACCGCAATGTTTTCGGACGTACATGGCAGCTCGCCGGACACGCCGATCGGGTTCGCGATCCCGGTCAGTTCTTCACGACGACGATCGCCAACGAGCCGGTGCTTGTGGTCCGCGGCAGCGACGGCGAGTTACGCGCAATGTCGAATGTCTGCCGCCATCGCGCCGGTCCGGTCGCGAAAGGGGAGGGCAAACGTCCCGTTCTCCAGTGCGGCTATCACGGCTGGACGTACGCGCTCGATGGCCGGCTGCTGCAGACACCGGAGATGGGCGGCGTCGAGTGCTTCGAGCGTGACGATTTCCAGCTTCCGCG
>DATAMS010000705.1:0-4784 GCA_036260495.1 Thermoanaerobaculia bacterium | reverse complement strand
CACCCCCTGGCTACCCTCTTTTGCCGCTGACGCGGCCCCACCAGGTTGCGCTCGCCACCGGCGAGCGCAAGCGATCACTTCCACGCATACACATCCACATTTGCCCGCGCCCGCAACTGCGTCGTCCACGTCTCGATTTGTTCTTCGAGCTGCCGTGACCGGATCAGCGTGCGGATCTCTTCGCGGACGTCGTTCAACGGCGGAACCGGCAGTCCGCGCGCGACGCGTTGCTGACGCCACGGTCCGTTGTAGTACGAGGCGATGTCGTCGTTGGCGACGAAGATCAGGGGCGCGAAACGTTCCTGGATGTACGCCTCGACCTGCAACTGACGCTTGATCAGCGCGCGCAAATCGTCCAGCGTCAATTCCGCGCGGACAAGCGCCGCATCGAGCGATGCCGGAGGCACGAAACGGTTCTGGATCTCCACCAGCCGCGCTTCGATCGAATCCTTCGGGATGTCCTGTGCGCCGAAGCGCTCCACGTCGCGATACCGCAGCGCCTGCGCGATCAGCGCCTCGAGGATGTCGTGGTGGTAGTCGTCGTCGCTTCGTCCGGCGATGCGCGGAATGAAACGAATTTCCGCCATCTGGTCGATTTCGCTGACGGTCAGCACCTGTTGATCGATGACGGCGGCGATGCGGTCGAGCGTCGCGGCGCGCGCGGGCGGGGGAAGAATGAACGCGATGACAGAGACGGCTACCAACGCGAGCAAAGCCGCCCGCAGCAGAGTGTGACGTGTCATTCTGAGCTTGAAGGCGCCCGCGCTGGTTGCGGGTTTTACGCAGAATGTTGAATGTTGAATGTTGAGTGTTGACTGTTGAATGTGCGCGCCCGGCACCGGTCCATTCAACACCCAACATTCAACATCCAACATTGAACATTCAGTTTTCGCGAATCCATGCGAAGAACCAGAATCGCCGTGCCGCGCACCGATTCTCACATTTCGTACTTGCATGGTCGGTAGATCCTCGCCGTTACCGTGATATCGCCCCTCGAATCTTGACACCATCCGGCGCAATTCCTACATTCTCGTGCTTGTTGGCAGTCATTCGGCGAGACTGCCAGACAGGCCCGGCCATTCGCTGCCAAACTCGTACTCATGCCTCCACATATCGATCGAAGTGGTGATGATCTCGACACGCGCGCCCGCGAGGTGCTGCGCGAGATCATCATGCAACACGTTGCCACCGGCGAAGCGATCAGCTCGCGCACGCTGGCGAAGTGCGGCCGGTTTCAACTCTCGCCGGCCAGCCTGCGTAATGTGATGGCGGACCTCGAGGACCTCGGCTACCTCCAGCATCCTCACACCTCGGCTGGCCGCGTGCCCACCGATCTTGGCTACCGCTTCTTCATCGATCACCTCATGCGGTCGCGCACGCTCACGCAACGCGAGCGGGAGACGATCGACGATCAGGTCAGTCACGCCAACGAGATCGACGAAGTCCTTCATCTCGCCTCCCGCGTTCTCTCCCGGCTCAGCGACCAGGTTGGCGTCATCTTCATGCCCACCTTGCTGCAATTCACGGTCCGGAGCATGGACTTCGTCAGCGTCGCCGACAACAAGATCATGTGCATCCTCGTCGGCCAGAACGGCGTCGTCGTCAACAAGATCATCGAGACGCGGCTGCCGTTCACGCGCGACGAGCTGCAGAAAATCTCGCGCTACATCACCGGCGAGTTCAGCGGGATGCGGCTCGACAGCATTCGTCGGCGCTTGATTCGGATGACCGAAGAAGAGCGGGCCATGCACGACGGCATGTTGCAGAAGACCATCACCCTCGGCATCGAAGCCGTCAACGACGTCGCGCCGCTCGAGCATGAGCTTTACGTCGAAGGAACGGCATCGATCCTCACCAAACCGGAGTTCGCCGACGCCGTCTCCATGCGCAAAACCTTCCTCGCTCTGCAGGAAAAAGAAAAGCTGGTGGAGATCTTGAACTCCTGCCTTTCCGAGGAAGGTCTGCAGATCCTGATCGGATCGGAAAGCAATTTCACGCAGGTCTACAACTTCAGCCTCGTGGCGCGGCGCTACGGAACGCAGGCGGCTCCGCTCGGCATGGTCGGTATCATCGGACCGATGCGCATGGAGTACGCTCGCATGGCGCCGCTGGTCGATTACCTCGGCCTCGCGCTCAGCCGCAAGATCGAAGAAGAACAGGAGCAACAGCAGTGAACGACAACAACACACCGAATGACGAAGACGACGACCGCTACGTCATCGAAGACACAGGCGACACGGTCGAAGACATCGAGCACGAAATGGAAGTGGCCGCGCAGGAAGCGTCCGTGCCGGCAGCGGCGCCTGCTGGCGACGACTTCCGCGACCGATACCTCCGCTCCCTCGCCGACTTCGAGAACTTTCGTAAGCGCTCCGAGCGCGAGAAGAACGACTTCCAGCGCTACGCCCTCGCTGGCATGGTTCGCGATCTCCTGCCGGTGCTCGACAACTTCGACCGCGGCCTCGAGCATGCGGAAGAAGGCGACGAATTCCACAAAGGGATGGCCCTGATCTACAAACAACTCTTCGACGTCCTGCAGCGTCACGGCCTGAAACCGATCAGCGAGTCCGGCGTCCGCTTCGATCCCAACATTCATGAAGGCGTCGTTCGCGTCGAGGATCCTTCCGTCCCTTCGCACACCGTCGTTGAAGTCATGCAGAAGGGCTATTTTCTTCACGACCGTTTGATTCGTCCGGCAATGGTCAAAGTCGCCGTCGGTGGCCCCGAGGAGACGGCGCCGTCAGGCTCGTAATTTCATGTCGAAGATCATCGGAATCGATCTCGGGACGACGAACTCCTGTGTCGCCGTCGTCGACGTCACCACACCTCAGGTGATGGCGAACCGGGAAGGCAGCCGCACCACTCCTTCGGTCGTCGGATTCACCGAAGACAGCGAACGTCTGGTCGGACAGATCGCCAAGCGCCAGGCCATCACGAATCCATTCAACACGGTCTTCGCGATCAAGCGCCTCATCGGCCGCAAGTACGACACCGATGAAGTCAGCCGCGCCAAACAGGTCCTCCCGTATCAAATCGTTCCCGCCGACAACGGCGACATGAAGGTAAAGATCCGTGACCGCGAATACTCGCCGGAGGAGATCTCCGCATTCGTCCTCATGGAGATCAAATCGTTCGCCGAAGACTTTCTCGGCGAAGCGGTCACCGAGGCCATCATCACCGTGCCGGCGTACTTCAACGACAGCCAGCGTCAGGCTACGCGCGATGCCGGCAAGATCGCCGGGCTCGATGTCCTCCGTATCATCAACGAGCCGACAGCCGCGGCGCTCGCGTACGGTCTCGAAAACAAGACGAACCAGCGCATCGCCGTCTACGACCTCGGCGGCGGCACGTTCGACATCTCGAGTCTCAAGCTCGAAGATGGTCTCTTCGAAGTCCTCTCCACGTCCGGCGACACCTACCTCGGCGGCGAAGACTTCGACAAGCGCATCATCGACTGGCTCATCGAAGGCTTCCAGAAGGAGACCGGCATCAGTCTCGCCGACGACCGCATGGCGCTGCAGCGTTTGAAGGAAGCAGCGGAACGCGCCAAGCACGAGTTGTCGGTTGCGCCCGAGTCACGAATCACGCTTCCATTCATCTCCGCCGATGCCTCGGGACCGAAGCATTTGAACAACGTTCTTACTCGGAGTGAATTCGAGAAGATGGTCGAGGATCTGATCCAGCGTACGATCGATCCCGTCAACGACGCGCTCAAACAAGCTGGCCTCACCCCCGCGGATATCGATGAAGTGGTTCTCGTCGGCGGTCAGACGCGCATGCCACGCGTCGTCGAGGCCGTGCAGAAAGCATTCGGCAAAGAGCCCAACCGCAACATCAATCCCGATGAGGTCGTCGCCGTCGGCGCCGCCGTGCAAGCCGGCATTCTGCGCGGCGACATCAAAGACATGATCCTGCTCGACGTCACGCCACTGTCGCTCGGCGTCGAAACGCACGGCGGTGTTTTCACCAAAGTCATCGAGCGCAACTCCACGATCCCGACCAAGAACTCGCTGATCTTCACCACCGTCGTCGATCATCAGAACAAAGTTACCGTGCACGTGCTGCAGGGCGAGCGCGAGTTCGCACGAGACAACAAATCGCTCGGCAAGTTCGACCTCGTGGGCATCCCTGCGGCGCCACGGGGCGTTCCGCAGATCGAAGTCACGTTCTCCATCGACTCCAATGGCATCGTCAACGTCACGGCCAGCGATCAGGCCACCGGCCAGTCGACCGGCGTGAAGATCAATCCGGCCGGCGGATTGTCGCAGGACGAGATCGACCGGCTCGTCAGCGAAGCAGCCGAGCACTCTCGCGGCGATGCCTCACGCCGTGAAATTCGCATGCTGCAGAACAAGCTCGAAGGCATGCTGTACACGAACGAAAAGGTCTTCCGCGAGTTTGGCAAAATGCTCAGCGACGAAGACCGTGACAGGGTCCAGAAGATCATCACCAAATCGAAAGAGCAGGTGACCTCGGAAGAAAAACAGCGTCTCAACGACGCCATCTTCGAGTTGCAGAGCGCCTCACGCATTCTGACCAGCGTGATGCTCTACAACCCCATGAAGATGAACAGTCCGAGCGAACCCACCAACCAGTAAACGATGGCTACGACAGAAAAACGCGACTACTACGAAGTCCTCGGCATCGCCCGCACCGCTGCCGTCGACGACATCAAGAAGGCATACCGCCGCCTGGCGGTGAAGTACCACCCTGACAAGAATCCGGGTGATGCCGAAGCTGAGGAAAAGTTCAAGGAAGCAGCGGAGGCCTATGGCGTGCTCTCG
>DATAMS010000695.1:0-14094 GCA_036260495.1 Thermoanaerobaculia bacterium | reverse complement strand
CATCCGTCGTTCAACGACAGATCCAACAGTCCGTCGATGAAGTGCGTCAGCTCATCCTCAAAATGAACGAGATCTATCAGGTGGTCTCGCGCAATACGAACCCGTCGACGCAGATCTACGCCGTTACCGATACTCCGGTCTCGCACACGGAGACGACGTTCAGTCCGTCGCGTCTGTTGCTCTATGGCCTGCTCGTGCTGCTCATCGCCTTTCCCATCACCGTCGTCGCCTGCCTTTTGCACAACCGCGTACGCGAGGAAGAAGCGGAAGAGGCCTACGAGGAAGGGGCGCTGCCTCAGAGCTAATCTGCTGTGCGATCGCCTGTGCACGAGTCAACACAGAAATGTTGAATGTTGGGTGTTGAATGTTAGATGTTGAATGCACTGCCGCGCGAGTGCGCTTGATTCAACATTCAACAGTCAACATCAGTCAACATTGAACATCCAACATTCGTGTTCACCGGACTAGCGCGCGTTTGCCCGAAACCACCCGAAGGTCGTATTCAAACCCTCGCGCAACGTCACCGGCTCCGGCAGTGCAGCCAAAGCGCGCAACCGCCGCCCATCCAGGACGCTCCGCATCTGCTCTCCTGCTTTCGCCGGCGCGTAATCGGCGGGAGCCGATAGGCCGGCGATCGACGCGAGCGTCTCGTACAGCGTATTGATCGACGTCTCGACGCCGGTGCCGGCGTTGTATTCACCTTGCCAATCACTCTCAGATGCTGCGAGGTTCGCCGCGACGACGTCGCCAACGTAGACAAAGTCGCGCGTCTGCTCGCCGCTGCCGTTGATCGTGACTGTTTGACCAACTATCTGACGATTGATCATGCGCTTCGCGAAGATGGCCACGACTCCCGCCTCGCCGTGCGCGTTCTGGCGTGGACCATAGACATTGGCGTAGCGTAGTGCGATCGACGATAGCCCGCGCACGACTCGGAAATAGTGCAGGTAGTGCTCGACCGCAAGCTTCGCGCAACCGTACGGTGAAAGTGGCGCGGTCGGATGCGTTTCCCCTTGCGGCACTTCCACCGGCTCGCCGTAAATCGCCCCGCCGGTCGACGCGAAGACCACGCGTTTCACTCCGGCATCCGCGGCCGCTTCGAGCAAGCGCAAGGTCCCGACGACATTGACGTCCGCATCCGCCGCCGGATCCTGCACCGACTTGCGCACGTCCATTTGCGCGGCGTGATGACTGATGACGTCGGGCTTCAGTCTGCGAATGAGATCGCCGGCCGCCGCGTCGCGAATATCGATCTCGTGAAACTCCGCGTGCGGATTGAGATTGCGGCGGTCGCCGGTCGAGAGGTTGTCGACGATCGTGACGCGCCATCCGCGTTCCAAGTAGGCATCGGCCAGATTCGATCCGATGAATCCCGCGCCGCCGGTGATCAATACGTGTTTCGTCATGCGGGCCGGGCCGCACCGCGGGCGGCACGTTGCTCCTGCTCTTCGATGAGACCGGTGAGGTAACGGCCGTACGAGCTCTTGGCCAGTTTCGCCGCCAATTCACGAAGCTGTTGCGCGTCGATGAGGCCGAGGTGGTAGGCAACTTCTTCGGGGCAGGCGATTTTGAGACCCTGGCGCAGTTCCACCGTCTCGACGAAGTTCGCGGCCTGCAGCAACGACTCCTGCGTGCCCGTGTCGAACCACGCAAATCCGCGTCCGAATTGCTCCACGCTCAATTCGCCGAGCTCGAGGTAGATGCGATTCAGATCGGTGATCTCCAGTTCGCCGCGCGCCGACGGAGCGAGATTCGCGGCAAAATCGCAAACGCGCTCGTCGTAAAAATAGAGTCCGGTCACGGCAAAATTAGAGCGCGGCTTCTCCGGCTTTTCTTCGATGCTGATGGCCTTGCCGCTGTCATCGAACTCCGCCACGCCGTACCGCTCCGGATCATTCACGCGGTAGACGAAGACGGTCGCGCCGCTTCGTGCTTTGGCAGCGCGCCGCAGCGATTCCGGGAGACCATGACCGTAGAAAATATTGTCGCCGAGGATCAGGCAACTCGGCTCGCCGGCAACGAAATCGCGGCCGATCAGAAATGCCTGCGCCAGTCCGCCCGGATTCGGCTGCGCGGCATATTCGAGCCGCACGCCCCACTGCGATCCCGAGCCGAGCAGCTTCTGAAAACTGGCCTGATCCTCCGGCGTCGTGATGATCAGAAAGTCGGTGATGCCGGCGAGCATGAGCGTCGTCAGCGGGTAATAAATCATCGGTTTGTCGTACACGGGCAGCAACTGCTTCGACATCGCCGACGTCATCGGATAGAGCCGTGTGCCCGAACCGCCGGCCAGAATGATTCCTTTTTTCAAGAAGCCTCTCCTTCGACTGCATATGGTGTCACACGTTCCCGCTGGCTCCGCCTGGCGATCAATCCAATCAGCGCGCCGAAAAGAAATCCGCCCACGTGCGCCCACCAGGCGATGCCCGTCACTTCCTGCGTGCGATGCGCCGCGGCAATCGAGAGGAATCCGTTGAAGAACTGCATGCCGAACCAGATCGGCAGAAAGATGACGGCGCGAATCTCGACCATCGCCCAATACACGACCAGCGGCAACAGCGTCACGATCCGAGCCCTCGGGCGAAGCACCAGAAACGCGCCGAGAATGCCGGCGATGCTTCCCGATGCACCGATCGACGGCACGCTGGAGTGCGGAAACAGCAACGCGTGCGTGAGACTCCCGATCACGCCGCAGATCACGAAGAAGCCGGCGTAACGCGTGTGGCCGAGCGCATCCTCGACCGCTCCTCCGAAAACCCAGAGGTAGATCATGTTGCCGATGAGGTGCACGAACCCACCGTGCAGGAAAAGCGACGTCACCAGAGTCAGCGACACCTCGAAGATCGAGTAGCCGTACGCCGCCGGATGAAGGAAGCGGATCGGAACAAACCCGAAGATGTTGATGAGCGTTTCCGTCCGCGATCCGAGAAAAAGCTGCGTCAGGAAAACGAGTCCGTTGGCGATGACAAGGGCCCGATTGACGACCGGAGTCGTGCGCAGTGGGAGTGTGTGGCGGAGGGGAATCATTGGCTGACGGGATTACGCCGCTGGTCACTGCTTCTGAAATGCGGAATGTTGAGTGTTCGATGCTGAATGTTGAGTGCAGAATGAACAGACACTTGCGGTGCTTCATTCAACACGCAACATCCAACAGTTAACATTCAACATTCGGGTGTTCGAATGCTAATCATCGCGGTCGGAACACATCACCGCATCGCCAGACCAATCTCCCGCACCACCTCGGCCATCTGATCCTTCGTCAACTCCGGAAAAACCGGAATGGCCAGTGTCTGCGCCGCCGCCAGATCGGAATTCGGGAACTCACCGCCAGCCGAGAGGTTGTCCTTGAAGCATTCCTGCTGCGGCAACGTCAGCGGATAGTAAATGTCGCAACCGATGCCGGCACTCTTGAGATGGCTCATGACGCGATCGCGCGTGCCGCCGCCATCGGTGAAGCGGATCACGAACTGGTTGTAGACGTGGCGGCGCCGCGGCAACTCACGCGGAAGAATCACGCGGTCGCCGAGCGACGCATTGCCGAAGAGCTCCGCGTACGCCGCTGCATTGCGCCGCCGCCCTTCCGCCCACGAATCGAGATGCGGGAGTTTCACGTGAAGAATCGCCGCCTGCAGCGCGTCGATCCGGAAGTTCCCGCCTACGTAGCGGTGGTAGTACTTAGGACGCATCCCATGAACGCGGAAGTCGATGAGACGCTCGTACGTCGCTTCGTCTTCGCAGGTCACGGCGCCGGCGTCGCCGAACGCGCCGAGGTTCTTGGACGGGAAAAAGGAGAATGCGCCCATCGTCCCGAGCACGCCGGCGCGGCGCCCGTCGTATTCAGCGCCGACAGCCTGCGCGGCATCCTCGATCACCGCCAGCTTGTGTTTCGCAGCGATGCGGTTGATCTCATCCATCGCCGCACATTGTCCGTAGAGATGCACCGGCATGATCGCCTTCGTCGCCGGCGTGATGTGCGCCTCGATCTTCGCGGGATCGATGTTGTAGTCGTCGAGAGCGATATCGGCGAAGACCGGGATCGCGCCGAGCCGGTCGACGACGCCCGCGGTGGCGAAGAACGAGTAGGCCGGGACGATGACCTCGTCGCCGGGACCAATACCGAGAACCATCAGCGCGATGAGCAGCGCGTCGGTACCCGAGGAGACGCCAACGGCATATTTGCTGTGGCAGTAAGCGGCGAAATCGCGCTCGAAGTCATCGACGCGCTTGCCGAGGATGAAGTACTGCGAGTCGTAAACCTCGCTGGTCACGCGAAGCACTTCGTCGCGAATCGTGGCGTATTGAAGTTTGAGATCGAGAAGTGGGACGGCCATGGCGGCGGAGTATATCGGTGGTGCGGGGATCGGAGAGCGTGCGGGGGTCGGGAGTCGTAGACAACCGCTTGCTTCTGCTCCGACCCCCGAACCCCGACTCCCAACGTTCTACGCATAACAACCGTATCAAGCACGCACAACGCACACGATTGCAGCCGCACGACGCGGTTGCGCGTGTGCGTTTTTCGTCTCTATTTACAGGCACCTATTCTGATGCTTTGATCGCATAATTTTATAGACGTTCTTTTTCGTACCGGCGTACCAGAGCGCAACTACGAAGGAGAACCGAATGAACATCAAACGCATCCTCACCACCGCCATCGCAGCACTTCTTCCGCTCGCCGCCAGCGCCACCACGCTCATCGTTCCCGCTTCCGGCACCGGCCCGGGCGCCAACGACAGCCACTGGCAGACCGAGCTCACGCTTCACAACACCAGCGCCAGCGCGGTCACGGCAACACTCACCTTCCATGACGCCGCCGGCGCCGCAGGAACGTCGGCCGTCGATATCGCGCCGCGCGCCACCGTCGCCATCGCCGACATCGTGGCCAGCCGCTTCGGACGCGAGAGCGCAACCGGCGCCATCGAGATCACATTCGACAGCGCATTCGCACAGAAGCTCAGCGTTGCCTCGCGTACGTTCAACAAGTCCTCAGGCGGCGAATTCGGCCAGGACATTCCCGCCGTCGATGCAGCCAGCACCCCCACCACCGGCAACACCATCGTCCTCGGCGCACCCTCCTCGGCCACCGATGCCCGTTTCAACTTCGGCGTCTATGCCGTGACCGCGGCGACCGTGCGATGGGACCTCGTGCGCGCCGGCGGCAGCATCGCCGCGTCGAAAGAAGTTTCGTACGCGGCCGGATCGCAGAACCAGTACAACGACGGCATCGCGTCCCTCTTGAACTCCAGTGGACAGAACAGCGACACCGTTCACGCGGTGGTCACCAGCGGACGCGCTCTCGCATACGGCAGCGCCGTCAACAACGAATCGGGTGACCCCACCTATGTCCCGGGACTGATCGTCCATCCCGATCTGCGCATCAACTTCGCCGGCGTCTCATTCGGTGATACCGGAGCGATCGACATCGCCGACGCCAATCATGACGGCGTGCTGGATCGTGCGCTCGACATCCAGACGGGATCGTGGCCCATCGGCTTCCGCGTCGTCGTCGACTCGCCGGCCGGAGCGACGATCGAGCTCGTCAATCCTCCGAACGGTGTGAAACTCCTGGATGCGCATGGCGGCATCCTCTGGACGGCGGATGCATCGACGGCAGGCACGACCACGACGCTCACGCTTCGGGTGACGGCTGACGGCTCGACGGACATCATCACGATCCCGGTCAACCTGCGGTAATTCGGAAACAGAGACCTCAGAGACCAGAGATCAGGGACGAGGGCGAGAGCCTTCGTCCCTTTTTCATCAGAAAAAGCACAGACGTCACCCGAACGTGATCTTCGCGAATCGCCGCTTCCCCACCTTCAGCACGTACGATTTTCCGCTCGAGGCATCGAGCGTCGCGCGCGGGTCGCTCACCTTTGCATCGTCGACGAGCACGCCGCCCTGCGCGATCACGCGTTGCGCTTCTTTGTTCGATTCCGAGAGGCTGGCCTGAACGATGATCTTCGACAGCAATTGCGGCTCTGGCGCGGCAGGCAGCGTGGTCTCCTCGATCTCCGCCGGCGCCTGCCTTTCGCTGAACACGCGCCGGAACTCCGCTTCAGCCGTATCCGCAGCCTCGGCATCGTGGAAGTCGCGAATGATCGACTTGGCCAGCTCGCGTTTGGCGTCCATCGGATGCAGCGCTCCCGACTCCACCGTGCCTCGCTTCTCCGCAATCGCGGCCGGGGTCAGGTCGGTGCAGAGCGTGTAGTACTTCCACATCAGGTCATCGGAGATCGACATCACCTTCCCGAAGATCGAGCCCGCATCCTCGTTGATGCCGATGTAGTTGCCGAGCGACTTCGACATCTTCTCGATGCCGTCGAGACCTTCCAGCAGCGGCATCGTGATGACGACCTGCGGCTCGAGGCCATACTCGCGCATCAGATCGCGGCCGACCAGCAGATTGAAAAGCTGATCGGTGCCGCCCATCTCGACGTCGCATTTGAGCGCGACCGAGTCGTAGCCCTGCGCCAGCGGATAGAGCAGCTCGTGAATGGCAATCGGCTGATGTGCGTCGAATCGTTTGCGAAAATCGTCGCGCTCCAGGATGCGCGCCAGCGTGTACTTTGCCGCCAGCCGGACCATCCCTTCCGCGCCGAGAGCCCCAAGCCACTCGGAATTGAATCGGATCTCCGTCGTCTTCGGATCGAGGATCTTGAAGACCTGCTGCTTGTACGTCTCCGCGTTCTCGAGCACTTCCTCTTTCGACAGCGCCGGCCGCGTGGCCTTCTTGCCGGTCGGATCGCCGATCAGCCCCGTGAAATCGCCGATGAGAAAAATCACGCGATGCCCGAGCTGCTGAAAGTGCTTCATCTTGCGGATCACGACCGTGTGCCCGAGGTGTATGTCAGGAGCAGTCGGATCAAAGCCAACCTTGATCGTCAACGGCTTCCCGCGCGCAAGCTTGCTCTTCAGATCTTTGCGTTCAATAAAGTCGACGGTTCCCTTGCCAAGGAAGTCGAGTTGTTCGTCGAGTGTCATGTCGAGCATTGTAGATCGGCGTCTCGCGGTCTCGGGGTTGCTGGGGTGCTGGGTTGCCGCGTTGCTGGGTTATTGTTGACTGGCCGCTGAGTTGAGCCAATCTCTGATCATCGGCCTGGCAACTCAGCAACTCAACAACTCGGCCACGGCGCGACCCCGCGACCCCGCGACCCACCAAGGAATTTGACAGCCGTCGATCCCGTCTCTACACTCCGCAACCCAATGAGCATCCGCGCCGCCCAGCAGCACCATCATCACCACATCTAGGGGTGCCATGCGCGCCCCGATCGGACGAGGGGCGCTCAGCGACGACACGTAGCCAACTGACCTGAACCTCTTCCGATTTCGAGAAGAGGTTTTTGACTTTATGGCCACGAAATCGAGATATCCAACTGGGGTGCGGCCGCTGCTGGCCGGCGAGACGGCGCGCCGGCGAAGGATCGAGTCGCGCTTCGTCGATGCGTTCACGAATGCCGGCTTCGAGGAAGTCGTGCTGCCGATCATCGATTACGTCGAGCCGTATGCCGCGCTCGTCGAGCCAGCGACGGCGAAGCAGAGTTATCGATTCGTCGACCGCGAAGGGGAGCTCATCGCCATCCGCTCCGACTTCACGCCGATGCTGGCTCGCGCACTGGCGCCCGCGATCACGCCCGAACAGTTGCCCCTTCGTCTTTTCTACCGCGGCGATGTCATTCGCGTCGAAGCCTCCCGCCTCGGCGCAAACCGGGAGCTCTTCCAGATCGGCGCCGAGATCGTCGGCGATGATTCGATCGACGCCGATGTCGCGATGCTGCGCTTGGCAGCCGATGTCGTTCGCGCGCCTGGCGATGAATCGGCCGCTGAGCCCACGATCGTGTACAACGACGTCTCGATCGCCGCGGCACTGATCGCGCAAGCGGGCGCCGTGCGTGAGGCGCTTGCAGCGAAACGGATGACGGCCGGAGTTCCGACTGCGCTGCAGACGATCGTGGCGAAGCTGATCTCCGGCGAAGCGACTCTGAGCGATGTCGCGCCGTTTGCACCCGAGGCGGCGGCGAGACTTTCGGCGATCGAGGAAGCGGTGAGCGGCGACGCGGTCTTCTCGCTGCACCTTGATGACATCGAAGACAGCGGCTACTACACCGGCCTCCGTTTTCGCGTTTACGCCGGCAGCGCGCGCACGAAAGTTGCGCAGGGCGGACGCTACGACAACCTCTACGAACGCTTCGGCCAGCGCGCCGCCGCGATCGGTTTCACATTCACCATCGACGATCTGGATTGAACGACATGCGTATCGCAATACCGAAAGGCCGGCTTCAGGATCGCGCGCTCAGCGTTTTCGCCGATGCCGGATATGACATTCCGTCCGAAACAGACCTGAAGACGCGAAAGCTCGTCTTCGATCGCGGCGGCGTCGAATGGATTTTCGTCAAAGACGGCGACGTGCCGGTCTATGTTGAGCATGGCGCCGCCGACGCAGGCATCGCGGGACTCGATCAGATTCTCGAGCACGAATGCACCGCCTACCAGCCGGTCGAGTTTCCGTTCGGCCACTGCCGGATGATGCTGATCGCATCTCCGGGCGCGCCGCCGCTGACGAAAGTCGCCACCAAGTATCCGCGCATCACACGCCAGTTTCTCGACCAGCGCGGCGTGCGCGCCGAGATCGTTCCGCTGAACGGCTCCGTTGAACTGGCCGCGGTGCTGAACCTCACATCGCACGTCGTCGATCTCGTCGAGACCGGCGAAACGGTGCGCATTCACAAACTGGAAATGCAGGAAGTCGTCGCCGAGATCTCGCCGCGGCTGATCGTCGGAAAGAACTTCTATCGGACCGAGCCGAAGATGGTTCGGGAGCTGATCGCGAAAATTGAGGAGGCGGCACGAGTGTCATCGTGACCGGAAAATTCATGCGAGTCTTCACCGCAAACACCCCCGAATCCGATGAGGCGCTGCGCGCGATTCTCGAGCGGCGCAGTGCCTCGAACGAGAACGCCTTGCGCGTGGCCGACGAAATGATCGCCGGCGTGCGAAGCCGCGGCGATGCGTACGTCGCGGAAGTGATCGCGAAGTTCGATGGCGTCACGATGAAAGCGGATGCGATCAAGATCGCGCCGCGCAACGTCACGATCGCTGCGGAGATGAAGAAAGCCATCGACCTGGCCATCGATCACGTCGAAGCCTTCCACCGGCCGCAGCTTCCGCAGTCCTACAAACTCGGCAACCTCGAGCACCGTGTCCGTCCCATCCGGCGCGCCGGCGTCTATGTGCCCGGCGGCCGCGCGGTTTACCTCTCGACACTGATCATGACCGCCGTTCCCGCGCGCATCGCCGGTGTCGAGGAGATCGTCTGCGTCACCACGTCCTCTGCCGCCGATCGCGATGAGCTTCACTACGTCTGCAACCGCCTCGGCGTCCGCGAGATCTACCGCTGCGGCGGAGCGGCCGGCGTCGCCGCGGCAGCGATCGGCACGCAGTCGCTCGCCCGCGTCGACAAGATCGTCGGTCCCGGCAACGCATACGTCACTGCCGCGAAAATGCGGCTCATCGGCGAAGTCGGAATCGATATGACGGCTGGACCGACCGAGTTGATCGTCATCGCCGGCGACACCGCCGATGCGCGATTCGTCATCGCTGATCTTCTCGCGCAGGCTGAGCATGGCGCCGATTCCGAGGTTCTGCTCTTAACGACGTCGCAAACGCTGGCCGCGCAGATGCCCGAGCGCGCTCTCTCATTCGTCGTCACCTCGATGGACGAAGCGATCGCCATCACAGACCGCATCGCGCCGGAACATCTCTCGATTCACGCGCGCGATGCAGCATCGATCGCCGCGCGCGTGCAGAACTGCGGCGCCATTTATTGCGGTCCATCCGCGCCGCCGGCCGCTGGCGATTACGTGATCGGCCCAAATCACGTTCTGCCGACCGCCGGCAGCGCGCGCTTCTTCTCCCCGCTCGGCGTTTACGATTTCGTCAAACGCGCGAACGTCGTTTCCATTACCGCCGAGGAGTTGGCGGAGGTGAGCGAGGCCGGCGAACGGATCGCCACATTCGAAGGATTGCCCGCGCACGCTGCATCGATGGCCATCAGGAGGACCGCATGTCTCGCGACGTCGTAGCTGCCATGACCGCCTACACGCTGGAGTTGCGTGAGGCGGCGATCAAGCTCAATCAGAACGAGAGCCCGACCGATTTTCCGCAGGAGCTGAAGGAAAAAATCCTCGCGGAAATGGCCGCGCGGCACTGGAACATCTATCCCGACTTCGAGTCGATGATGCTCCGCGGCGCGCTGGCGAAGGCGCACGGCTACGAAACCGAGAATGTGCTCGTCGGCAACGGCTCGAACGAGTTGCTCGCCGCGTCGATCCCGACGTTCATCGGCCCAGGCACGCCGGTCGTTTTCCCGAAGCCGACCTTCGCGTTGTACGAGAAACTCGTCGCCGTCGCCGGCGGCATCGCCTTGCCGGTCGCTGTCGATCCGTCGTCGGGACTGCTGCCGCTCGACGAAATGCTGCGCGCCATCGATCGCTGCGACAACGCCGTCGTCATCGTCTGCTCGCCGAACAATCCGACCGGTGGCGTGTTGCCCGAGGGCGGTGTCGATGCGCTGCTCGCTACCGGCGCGACGGTTCTCTTCGATCGCGCGTACGGCGACTTCGCCGAAGACACAATGCCGCCGCTGCACGACCGGCTCGTCACGTTTTCGACGTTCTCGAAAGCGTGGGGCCTGGCAGGACTGCGTGTCGGCTGGCTCGCATCGACGGCATCAACGTGCCGCGAGATCCGCAAAGTGAAGCTCCCCTACTCGCTCAACATCATCAGCGAGGCCGTAGCCGCGACGGCGCTCGCACATCCCGAGATTCGCACGCGCAACGTCGCCGTGACGATCGCCGAGCGTGGACGAATGTTCGCAGCGATGCAGGAAATCGAAGGTGTGACGCCGTTCCCATCGCGCTCGAACTTCATCGCCTTCACCACGCAGCACAACGTGAAGGACGTCTTCAACGCACTCCACGCGGACGGGATCCTCATTCGCGATGTCAGCGCCGCAGTGCCGAACGCGCTGCGCGTGTCGGTCGGCACACCAGCAGAGAACGACGCGTTTCTGGCAGCGCTGAGACAAATCATGAAGGCGGAAGGATGAAGGATGAAGGGCGGATGAACGGTTCATCCTTCATCCCTCATCCTTCATCTTTGAGACGGGAGCACCCATGAGACAAGCCACAATCACCCGCACCACCAAAGAAACCAACGTCTCCGTCACGCTCGACCTCGATGGCGACGGCACCCATTCGAAGATCGAGACGCCGGTCGGATTTCTCTCACACATGCTCGACGTCATCGCGCGCCATGGCCGCGTCGATCTCGACATCGTCTCCACCGGCGACACGCACATCGACTATCACCACACCGTCGAAGACACCGCTCTCGTCCTCGGCGAAGCCTTCGCCCAGGCCCTCGGCGACAAGCGCGGCATCCGCCGCTTCGGCCACGCGTACGTGCCGCTCGATGAAGCGCTGGCGCGCGTCGTCGTCGATTTCGCCGGCCGCCCGTTCCTCGTTTTCGACGTTCCCTTCGACCGCGAAATGCTTCTCATCCACAAAGATTTTCCCTTCGCGCTCGTCGAAGAGTTCTTCAAGTCCTTCGCGAACAAATGTGCGTGCAACATCCACGTCGATCTCATCCGCGGACGCAACGGACACCACGCCGCCGAGTCGATTTTCAAAGCATTCGCGATCGCGCTGCGCGAAGCGAAGAGTGTGGTGGGAACGGACATCCCGAGCACGAAGGGAGTCATTTAGTGGTTGCTGAGTTTCTGGGTTGCTTGGTTGCTGGGTCAACTGAGTAACCGAGCAACGGAGCAACTCAGCAACCCAGCCATGATCACCACCCTCATCGATTCTCCCGTCGCGAACGTCGCCAACATCGCGCGTGCTCTGCGCACCGTGGACGCGAATCTGCAGATCACCCGCGATCCCGACGCGATCGCGAGCGCGGAGAAACTCGTCCTTCCCGGTGTCGGCTCGTTCATCGCCGCGATGTGCTGGCTCGAAGAGAATCGCATCGAGAAGGCCATACGCGCGGCGGTCGCGAACGGCGCGTCGCTGCTCGGCGTCTGCGTCGGGCATCAACTCCTATTCGATGTTTCGCACGAGATGGGAACGACTCCCGGTCTCGGATTGGTGCGCGGCGAGGTACACAAGTTCGAGGGCTCGCTTCCCGTCCCGCAGATCGGATGGAATCGCGTTCAGAGCGCCGGCGGCCCGCTTTTCGAGGGAGTTGAAAACGGCGTCTTCTACTTCGTCAATTCATACGCGGTTTCCAACGCGCCGGACGAGATTGCACACGCCGATTACGGCGTTCCGTTCACCGCCGCGGTGCAACGTGATCGCATCTTCGGCGTGCAGTTTCATCCTGAGAAATCGTCAACAGCGGGCTTACGCGTCCTGAGGAACTTCGTCTCATGGACGTGATCCCTTCCCTCGATCTCCTCGGCGGGCAAGTCGTCCGCCTGCTGCACGGCGACTTCGCGAAGGTCACGGGCTACGGCGATCCGGAGTCCGTGCTCGATTCGCTCGACGTGCCGCGTGGATCGCGCCTTCACCTCGTCGATCTCGAAGCGTCGCGCAGCGGTCGACCGATCGAGTTGGAAGTTGTGCGACGGTTGGCGAAGCGCGATCTTCGAATTCAAGTAGGCGGCGGAATTCGCTCGCTCGCCGATGCGCGCGTGTGGATCGACGCCGGTGCTGCGAAGGTCGTCATCGGTACAGTCGCAGCAGATTCACCGGCGATCCTGCGCGAGATCGTCGACGCACTCGGACCCGATCGCGTCATCGCCGCCATCGACGTCCGCGACGGCATCGTCCGCGTCAACGGATGGGAGCACGACGCACGAGCGACGCTGGCCGAGGTGCTCGCGCGGGTCGAAGAGCTCGGGATTGGCGAGGCGCTCATCACCGACATCAACAAAGACGGCGCGATGCGAGGACCGTCGTTCCCGCTTTATCGATCGCTGCAAACGAAGTTGCGCATCATCGCGTCCGGTGGCGTCTCCACCCTCGGCGACGTCGTTTCACTGAGCCGCATTCCCAGCGTCGGCGCTTGCGTCATCGGGCGGGCGCTGCTCGATCGGCGAATCCAACTAGCCGAGGCGCGGGCGCGCGTGGGGAGGCCAAACGCGATTCCGGAACGCATCATCCCCTGCCTCGACGTGCGCGACGGACGCGTCGTCAAAGGGGTGAACTTCGTCGACATCCGCGATGCCGGCGATCCTGTCGAATGCGCGAAGCGCTACGAAGCCGAAGGCGCCGACGAGCTCGTGATCCTCGACATCTCCGCCACCGACGCCAATCGTACGACGGCGCTGGAGACCGTACACCGCGTCTCCGAATCTCTCTTCATTCCGCTCACCGTCGGCGGCGGCGTGCGGACGATCGAAGACTTTCGCGCGCTGCTTCGCGCCGGCGCCGACCGCGTGGCCATCAACACCGCCGCGCTTCGCAATCCGCAACTCATTGCCGATTGCGCGCGCGAATTCGGCGTGCAGGCTGTGGTGCTCTCGTGCGATGCCAAACGAATCGGCGATCACTTCGAAGCGATGGTGCGCAGCGGCAAGGAATCGTCGGGCGTCGACGCCATCGCGTGGTGCAGGCAGGCCGAGGAACTGGGTACGGGCGAGATCCTGCTCACGTCCGTCGACCGTGACGGCACGAACGCCGGATACGACATCGAGCTGCTGCGCGCCGTAACCAGCGTCGTCCGCATCAGCGTCATCGCCTCGGGCGGCGCCGGTTCGCTCGAACATTTCCGCGAAGCGATCGAAGCCGGCGGCGCCCGCGCGGTGCTGGCCGCGTCGCTGTTTCACGATCGCCGGTTGTCGATCGGGGATGTGAAACGGTACTTGTCCAGCGAAGGGATTCCGGTGAGGTGAAGAAGCAGTCGATTAGTGATTAGTAGATTAGTGGATCAGGAAAACCGGCGCTTCCTAATCTACTAATCCACTAATCGACTATCCAGGAGCAACGATGGGCACTTTCAAAATGGGGTCAGGTCCACTTTTGAAAGTGCCAAAACGATGGTGCGCCAGAAAAAGCACGTGACGGGCACTTTCAAAAGTAGACCTGACCCCATTTT
>DATAMS010000677.1:0-3045 GCA_036260495.1 Thermoanaerobaculia bacterium | reverse complement strand
CTCACGGATCCTTCACGGTTACGGTTCGCGACACTACGCCGCCAACGATCGTCTCGATCACTGGGTCGTGGGTAAACATCTGGCCCCCGAATCACAAGATGGTCACCGTCACGCTGACTGTGATTGCGACGGATCTGGTTGATCCAGCGCCAACATCCCACATCGTGTCGGTGACGTCGAACGAGGCCGACAACGCTAATGGAGATGGAGATACAACGCCGGACATCCTCATCACCGGACCGTTGACGGTGCAGCTCCGCGCCGAGCGCGACGGCGGCACCAGCGGCACCCCTCGCATCTATACGATTACAGTCGCAACCAGCGATGCCAGCGGCAACACCGCGCACGGTACTGTTACTGTGTCCGTTTCCCAGGCTTCTAACGGCAAGGGCCCGGATGCTTCGACCACGCCCTCCCGGACGCACGCGGCCAGACCATAGTCCATAGCCATAGCCCTTCTTCACAGCGCGGCCGGAGCAATCCGGCCGCGCTTTTTTTGCCCGCCGCTAAAACGCCCGCTTGTAGGTAAAGAAGAACGCCCGCGGTGCGCAGTTGCGGACCGGCGGCGCGAAGCGGGCGGCGCGAATCTCGCGCTCAGCCAGCGATGCCAGCGAGTCGTCGTGAGTCTCATTCGATACGACGCGCGTCTTCGTGACGACACCTTGCGCATCGACCGTCGCCTCGATCACGACGATCCCGTGCGCTCCGTTCTCCGAGAATGACGGCTTCGGCGCGCTGACGAACGAGTAGCCGCTGTCCGGCGCACATCCCGCCCGGCGCGGGCGGCCAGCGGCGTCATCGCGAACCACAAGCTGCGAGGCCACCCATCCGCTCGTGCCATCGTGAAGCCTCACGCGTAGCCAATCGCCCGACTCGGCGAGCAACGTCAACCGCTCACCGCGCCGGACCCGCTCCACGACCTCTGCGGTCAGCGAAGCTTCGCGCCGCACGTTGAGCGTGCTGACGTTCACCCGAACGGTGCCGGTGACGCTCGTTTCCGAGGCCGCCGGAGCGGGCGCCGGCGTGGGGATGGAGTGCGCAGGCTCGGGAGCTGGAGCAGGAACGGGCGTACTTCCGCCGCACGACACAACGAGCACGAAACCGGCAGTAGCGATGATGCGATTGCTCACGATGCCAGCCGCTTCACGAGCACATAGAGAAACTGCACGCTGTCGTAAAACGAATCGATGCGTACACGCTCGTCGCGGCCGTGCGCGCGGGCGTCCGCAAGCTCGCCGAACAATCCGGACACGCCGTACGTCGGAATGCCGGCGTTGCGAAGATAGAGACCATCGCTCGCGCCCGACGACATCAGCGGCATCACCGGCGTACCGGGCCAGAATTCGTTCGTGACGTCCGCGATCGGCCTCATCACAGCCGGCGTGAGCGGCGAGGGCGGGCTCGGTTTCGCCTTGTCGATCCAGGTGATCTCGATCCCCGCGTCGTCGAGAGCCTTCACGATCGTGTCGCGAACGGCGTCGGCCGATTCGCCGGGAAGGATGCGGCAGTTCACCGTTGCGCGCGCCATCTGCGGCAGCGCGTTGTCCGCGTGTCCCCCTTCTAGCCGCGTAGCCACGCACGTCGTCCGCAGTTGCGCGTTGTACGCGGGCGTTTCGGAGAGTCGTTTCGCCGCGGCGGCATCGCCCGTGGTGACGGCCTTCATGTCCGCCGCCGTCTGTCCTTCTTCGATCGATGACATGCGCTCGAAATACGCGCGCGTCACTTCGTTCAACACCACCGGAAACTCGTAGTGCTCCAGCCGCACCAGCCCATTCGCCAATTCGTAGATGGCGTTGTCTTTCCGCGGCGCCGAGCTGTGTCCACCTTTGTTGTGCGTCTCCAGACGAAACGAGACGTAGACCTTCTCGCTCGCGCCGACGCCGTTGTACAGCCTGCGGCCATTCTCGAGGCGCCCCGAACCGCCTTCGTTGAGCGCGAACGCGGCATCGATCAGATCGCGATGATTCGCCAGCAGCCACGTCACGCCGTTCGCGGCGCCCGTCTCCTCATCCGATGTCAGCGCCACGATCACGTCGCGGTTCGGCACCCATCCTTCCTGCTTGAAACGAATGAGCGTCGCGATCCAGATCGCCGCCATCGCCTTGTCATCGCTCGTTCCCCGGCCGTAGTAGTACCCATCCTTCTCCGTGAGCACGAACGGATCGATCGACCAATCCTCACGCTTCGCTTCGACAACGTCGAGGTGCGCGAGCAGCAGCAACGGCTTTCCCGTGCCGCGTCCATGCAAACGAGCTACGAGATTCCCCTTGCGCGGATCGGGCCCCAGCACCTGCACGTCGCTCGCAGCGAACCCCGCCGCCTTCAACCGCGCCGCCATCGCATTCGCGGCAGTCGTGTTGTTCCCGATCGAGTCGGTCGTATTGATCTCGACGAGCTGTTTGTAAATGTCGAACGCGAGCTGCTTCGTCTTCGCATCAAGAGGCGGCGGCGCGGCGAAGGCGGTCGTGGCGGTTGCAAGAATCGCGATGATCAGAAGCCGTTTCATGGCGCGCGATTGTAGGGCAATGTGGGACGGACTGGCGCAGACAGGAGTGTCTGCGCCACATTGCTTTTGCGCCCTTGTCGTGTGCAGTCAATGTGGCCTCGAACTGGTGCCACTGGCAGAGTGTCGCGAGTTCCATGCAACAAGTTTTGAGCCATGAGTGATGTGGAAGAGACACTCTTGTCGGTGCCGCGTCGCCATCACTTTCGTTCCGGGATCTCCACTCCGAAATCGCGCCGATAGCTTGCCCGCATCTCCTCCACGTACGGAATCAGGTGCGCGTGCTCCGGCTCCTTCGCCAATTTCTCGGCCGCATAGTAGATTTCCATCGCACCAGCCATCGCCTTCTCCTCGGCTGCCTCAATCGATGCCGTCAACTCGCCGGCGAACGACTCGAGCGCTTCAGCCAGCGTCTCCATTTCGAACGCCTCGGTCGCTTCAAAATCGCCGGGAGGCAATGAACTTAGCGAGGTCATGTCGTCTAGAGGCACCTTCGCGGGGCGCGTCGCAGCGGCGTTTGCCAGTTGCGGAATCTGCTGCCG
>DATAMS010000659.1:0-3393 GCA_036260495.1 Thermoanaerobaculia bacterium | reverse complement strand
CCATCCACGTTGGCGGCCTAACGATAATTCGCGAGGAGGAGAGAATGAAGCTCTACTATCATCCGGTGTCCACGACCAGTCGGCCGATCGTGCTGTTCGCTGCCGAGAGCAACATGCCGCTCGATTACCAGGTCGTCGACCTGTTCAGCGGCGAGCAATACAAACCGGAATATTCGGCGGTCAATCCGAGTCACCAGGTGCCGGTGCTGGAGGATGGCGATTTCCGTCTGACCGAGAGCTCGGCCATTCTCAAGTATCTGGCCGAGAAAACGCGTTCTCCCGCGTATCCATCGGATCTTCGCAAGCGCGCAAGAGTCAACGAGCGGATGGATTGGCTCAATACCGGTTTTTACCGGGACTTTTCGTACGGATTCCTCTACCCGCAGATCTTTCCGTTCATGAAGCGGCCCGACGACAAGGTGCAGGCTGGGACAGTCGCGTGGGGCAAGGACAAGGCCGTGGGCTGGCTCAAGATTCTGAACGACGACCTGATCGGACCGAAAAACGCGTACCTCTGCGGCGACGAGATCACGATTGCCGACTATCTGGGATCGATGATGGTCCTCGGCGGCGAGGCCATCGACTGCAAGTTTGGGGCGTATCCGAACATCTGTCGCTGGCTCGGCAACATGAAGGCCTTGAAGAGCTGGCCCAAGGTCAATGAGGCATTCTACAAGTACGTGGTCGACCCGAACAAAGGAAAGGAATTCGTGCAGTTGTGAGGCTTTCCCGGCTGCAGCATCACCAACGGAGACAAAGTGATGATCAAAGGACTTCACCACAACGCGTATCGTTGTCGCGACTCGGAACAGACGCGGAATTTCTACGAAGGTTTCCTGGGCCTGCCGCTTTCCGGAAGCCTGGAAATCCGGCAGACCAAGACGGGTCGCACGACGGCGGTGCTGCATACGTTCTATCGGCTCGACGACGGCTCGTTCCTGGCCTTTTTCGAAGCGCCGGACATGCCATTCGAGTGGAAGGCGCAGCACGACTTCGATCTCCACATCGCTCTCGAGGTCGAGCCGGCGGTCCTCACTGAGATGCTGGCCAAGGGAAAGGCACGCGGGCTCGAGACACGCGGCATTTCGGAGCACGGGTTCGTGCGCTCGATTTATTTTCGCGATCCGAACGGCTACGTGATCGAGTTGACCGCCAAGACGCCGGACCACGCGCGCCTGATGGATCCGGCGACCAACGACGCGCGCGCGATTCTGGACCGTTGGCAGGCAGCGAAGGAGCGCGTTGCGGCGAGCGCCGTCTGACGCCGTTCCACGCAGCTGGATCGTCAGTGAACCACCGATTTGCTTGAAGGAACGATGCGTATGCCAGATCACACTCCCGTCATTAAGCGCACTGCCCCTGTCGAGCGGCGCGTCGACGCCATCCAGCAGGCGCTGGACGAGCGCGGCCTGAAGGCAACCGAGGCCGTCGAGGAGTTGAGAGAGCTCGCCGAGGAGCAATGGATTCCCCAGAACGGCGCGCGCGTTGTGGCCCGCGCCTGGGTCGACCCCGCATTCCGCGAGCGCCTCCTCGCCAACGGCCGCGCCGCCGTCGCCGAGCTCGGCCTCTCGATGCCAAAGCATCACCGGCATCTCGTAGTGTTGGAGAACAGGCCGACTGTGCAGAATGTCATCTGCTGCACGCAATGCTCATGCACAGCTTTTACGATCATCGGGCTGCCACCCGACTGGTACAAGGATCTTGAGTACCGTGCGCGCGTCGTTCGTGAGTCGCGCACCGTGCTGAAGGAAATGGGTCTGGATCTGGCGCCGCAAGTCGAGATCCGCGTATGGGACACCACCGCGGACACACGCTACATGGTGCTCCCTGTGCAGCCGCCGGAAACCATCGGCTGGCCGGAGGAAAAGCTGGCCGGCATCGTCACGCGCGACGGGATGATCGGCGTCGCGCCCCTGTAAGCGGGAGATCTGACATGGATGGGATGCACGACCTGGGGGGCAGGCAGGGTTTCGGCGCGATTCGCTACACGCCCAATGCGCGGGCATTCCACGAGGCGTGGGAAGTGCGGGTGAATTCGCTGTATGCCTTTGCGGTACGGCTGGGCATTTTCAACATGGACGAGTACCGCCACGCAATCGAGCGCATGGAGCCGCGCCATTACCTCACAGCCAGCTATTACGAACGGTCGCTCACTAGCCTGGCGACGCTCCTGGTCGAAAAAGGCATTCTGACCCGCGAAGAACTGGAGCGGCGAGCGCAGGGACTCTTTCCGCTGGCGGCGCCGAGTGCGCCGGGCCGCACCAATTCGCCCGCGCGCGAGCGTTTTCAACCCGGCGATCGAGTTCGCGTCAGGGATGACTATGTACCGGGTCACGTGCGGATGCCAGGCTACATCCGTGGAAAGACCGGCGTGGTCGTCAGCGAGTCGCCGGACTATCCGTTCCCCGACGCCCGCGCGCACGCCGTAGAGTCACAGGACGAGCCGACGTACGACGTGCGCTTTCGCAGCGATGAGCTCTGGCCCCATTCGGCTGATGCTGCGCTCGTCCATGTCGGTGTGTTCCAGAGCTATCTCGAGCGCGTGGCGTAACCAACGCCTTGCAAAGCGTCAACCACACCCGGTCAACAATAGGAGGAAACATGGCTGCCTCACTCCAAAGACGCAAGGCTATTGCCATTGTCGCGAGCCTGATTTCGCTCGCAGCCTGTACCACGATGAATCCGGGCCCCGGTAAACGCGAATTGATGATCGTCGGCAACGATCAGAAGGTTGGCATTAGCGATGCCGGCGCTTATGTGTACAGCCCGGCGGGCAAGGATACCGTCTCGATCATCGATATCGGGACCGATCCGCTCTCGCCCAGGATCCTCATCAACCTGCCGCTGACGAACTCTCTTTTCGGGCCACCGGTGAATCTCGCGATCACGCCGGACGAAAGCCTCGCGCTGGTCGCGAATTCGATGGACGCGGAGAGGGATGGCGCGGGCTGGAAGATGGTGCCCGACAACAAGCTCTATGTGATCGACCTCACCGCCAATCCGCCGGCGCTGATCGACACCGTCGTGGTCGGCAAGCAGCCCTCCGGACTGTCGATCAATCGCGCCGGCAATCTCGCGCTCGTCACCAATCGCGCCGACAATTCGATCGGCGTGCTTCGCATCGCGGGCAAGAAGGTGACGCTCGTCGACACGGTCGCGATCGGCGAACAAGTCACGCACGTCGTGTTCACGCCAGACGGCAAGCGCGCAATGGCAGCGAAGTTTCCGAACCACAAGCTCGCGCTGCTCGAGGTCAACGGCGAGAAGGTCAGCTATGCCAAACAGGACATACCGGTCGGCTTGTGGCCATACAACTTCGATATCGCTCCTGACGGGAAGCTTGCCATTTCCGCCGACAACGGGAATGGAGGCCGGTCCGACGGGCACACCGAT
>DATAMS010000657.1:0-3714 GCA_036260495.1 Thermoanaerobaculia bacterium | reverse complement strand
GGTTCTGACGCTCGCGTATATGAATCAGGAGTCGCTCGACCGCACGCGCGAGAGCGGCGAGACGTGGCTTTGGAGCCGTTCGCGCAACGAGCTGTGGCACAAAGGCGCAACATCCGGCAACACGCAGAGTGTTGTCGCAATCACCGAAGATTGCGACAGCGATGCGCTTGTCGTCAGCGTGATTCCGAACGGACCCGCGTGTCACACCGGCGCACGATCGTGCTTCACCGGCGCACCGCAACGAACACTCGACCGATTGATGAGCGTTCTTCGCGACCGCCGCGAGAAACGTCCCGAAGGCTCCTACACCGCGAAACTCTTCAGCGGAGGACGCGCCCGCATCGTCAAGAAAATCGGCGAAGAAGCAACTGAAGTCGTCATCGCCGCGCTCAGCGAAACCCGCGACCGCATGATCAGCGAGATCGCCGACCTCGTCTTCCACGTCACCGTCCTGATGGCCGACGAAGGCATCGACTGGCGCGAGATCGAGGGAGAGTTGGCGAAGAGGGAGAAGTGAAAAAGGATTCGCTGCCGCGCACGTATGGGAAGGCTATAATAGCCTTATGCGAACAGCCACGATTTCCCAGACGAAGAACGGACTGAGCGCGTTAATCGACCGGGTGCGACACGGCGAGTCCATCTTGATCACGGACCGCAGCCGGCCCGTCGCGCGCCTCGAGCCCGTAGTAAGCGCGGGCGATTCCGGCCCGGACGAGGGCCGCCTGGCCCGGCTGGAACGAACGGGTGTCATCCGGCGTGCGCGCCACGGCCGGATCGAGGAGATACTGCGCGTTCCACCGCCCGCGCCAGAACCCGGCGGCGACATCGTCGCGGCCGTTCTCGAGGAGCGCAGGAGTGGTCGTTGAGATTCTGGGACAGCTCGGCGCTCGTGCCCCTCGTCATCCGCCAGCGCGCATCGGGCCGCATGCGCTCGCTGTACCGCGCGGATTCCGGCGTGCTCGCGTGGTGGGGCTCACGGGTTGAATGCGAATCAGCAATCGCGCGTCTCGAGCGTGAACACAAGCTTCGGCCACGCTCGGCAGCGGCGGCACGGGGGCGGCTCGATCGCTTTGCCGCGACGTGGCATGAGGTACAGCCGTCCGAGCCGCTTCGGGAAGGAGCTCTGCGGTTCCTGCGCGCGCACGAGCTTCGCGCCGCTGACGCTCTCCAACTCGCGGCGGGTGTCGCGGCGGCCGAGGGCCGGCCCACGACCCTCCGGTTTGTGTGTCTCGACGAACGCCTGGCCGCAGCCGCGGAACGCGAAGGCTTCGCCATCGCCGGCTTGCGCGCAACGGCCGTGAGCTGAGCCGGGCCGGCCGGAGATACGGAGGAAAAACATCCGCGTCCTCCGCGTCTCCGCGTGAAATACGTGCTCCCCGAAATCATCCGGTGACGACGGACGACTGAATCGAACCCACCCTTCTTATCGCCTCGATATTCTTATCCGCATCGGCCTCGCCGATCTCCATCAGGCGTTGCAGGTACTCAGGAACGAACATGAAGAGGCTCATGAAATCGGCGTTGGAGGTTTCGCGGGTGCCGAGGCTGCGGGTGAGGAAGCGGAAGGGGCGTGGGAGGGCTGGCTCGTATTCGGCGGCGAGCTTGCCGATGTCTTGAGACGGGCGGATGACGGTGAAATCGACCGGGCGATAACCTCTCCGTAGCTCGGGCGGGAGGTCGCGCAGAAACTCGTTGGAGCGCTGCAGACGGATGGTGTCCTCGTCCATCACGTCGAGGAAGATGGCGTCCATCAGTTGACCGAGGATTTGAGCCGGCGGCGGATAGCCGGCGATCTGCGGCTCGTCGGCTTCGGTGGCCGAGGGCGCGTAGTGCGTGGAGATGGCGAGCATGCGCGTGGCGCCGAGGTGCAGGGCTGGGGAGAGCGGCGCCGAGAGACGGATTCCGCCGTCGCCGTACCAATGCCTGCCCACGCGAATCGCCGGGAAGACGATCGGCAACGCGGCCGAGGCCATGATGTGATCGACGGTCAGCGGCTCCTGCATGCTGCGGCGTAACGGGCGCGTCCACGTCTCGATGTCGCAGCCGGTGGCCCAGGTCACAGTCTTGCCTGTCGTGTAGTCGAGCGCGGTCACGGCCACGGCACGCGGATGACAGCGAACGATGTTTGCGGCGATGCCGGCGATCTCGCCTTTGTCGTTCGGCGCGAAGAGGCGCTCCAGCAGATGACGAAGCGGCGAGGTATCGACCAGCCCGCGCACGCCGGGCGCGGCAGATGTTCCGCCCGAGATGAGCTTCGTGCCCCAGCCGAAAACGTTGCGCGCCAGCGATCGGGAATCGATCCGAATGACGTCTTTCAGATGGAGATTGCGCCAGACTTCGGAGAGCTCGTCGATGACGGCAGGCAACGGCGCGTTTCGCGAGGCGACGAAGGCGGCGTTGATCGCGCCCGCGGAAACGCCGGTGATGACGTCGAACGCGTTCTCCGGAAGGTGGCGCGCGAGGCAGCGCAGAACGCCGACCTGGTACGCGGCGCGCGCGCCGCCACCGGTGAGCACAAGAGCGAGGGAATCGGCGACGGGTTCCATGCGACGCAGATTATGCCGCGTCGTTGCCTCTCACTCCGCTCCGAACGTTCGCAGGCACTCTTCCGCCTCGGCAAGTTGCATTTCGCTGAAGACGCGGATGCCATTGTCGCGGAGTAGTGCGGCCGTGACTCCGTGGTGACCGGGCACTCGTGCGGAGGTGAACGTCCCGTCGTACGTGTAGCCGCTGCCACATGACGGGCTGCCTTCTTTGAGGATGGCGATGCGGATGCCGTTGGCGCGTGCCGCTTGGAGCGCGACCTTCGCACCGCTTACGAAATGATGGGAAACGTCGCGGCCATTGAAGTCGGTCACGCTGACTTCGCCGGCGAGGACTCGCGATCCGTCTGCACCTCCCACGATCTCCGAAGCCGGCCGCGGCACAGGGAGACCGCCGGCGATCTCCGGACAAACGGCCACGACGCGTCCTTCCTCGATCCAGCGCCGGAGAATGTCATTGCCGGATCGTTTGTGCGCGCCGTTATGGCGGACAGGTTCGCCGAGAAGGCAGGCGCTGACGAGGACCTTTTCCATTGGCGGTTGAGTTTGCTCGGAATCGCCCGGTGAATCTACTTTTTCTGCACGGGCACAAGGACGACATCACCGGCCCGCGCGCCGGGCTGCAACGTCCATCCTTCATTGAGAGTGAGGTTCGTGCGATCGGCGGCGGAGAACACCAGCTTCGTAAATTGCGCGTTCATGCGTGCGCCGGTTGTCGTCGTGATGCGGCCCCACGTTCCGGTGACTTCGAGTGATGGATAGCCGGTGCCGGCGTCGCCGAGGGGGACGAGGGCGTAGGGATCGAATCCGAAATGGGCGCCGTCTGCGGCGATCTCCAGCGTCGGTCCATCGACCAGCAGCGCGCGGAAGTGCGCGACACGCTCTTTTTGCTCGCGATCGCGTTTCTCTTCTTCCGTGCGAAGCGTTGGGCCGCCGTACGCTGCTGCGCGAGCCTCAGGATCCGGCGTGGGCAACGGCGCCAGCGAATCGCGGAGTGCGTCGCCGAAATCCGATCCAATCTTGTACGTCTTCCGCCAGTTGGGATTCGTGACATCGAGGAGCAGTCCGTACGCGGGACCGCTGCTGTACGCGAACGAGCGGACGAATGAATCGCGGCGATCGATGCCGTCGAGCCGGCGCGCCGTCGAGAGACGCGTCTCCTCGTCGCCCG
>DATAMS010000618.1:0-3631 GCA_036260495.1 Thermoanaerobaculia bacterium | reverse complement strand
GGCTTCCATGATCTCGATCAGCCTCGCGGCGCGCGAGTAGCCGAGCTTGAGGCGGCGCTGGATGTACGACGCGCTGGCCTGGCCTGTCGTGAGCACCACGCGCACGGCGTCGTCGTATTTCGGATCGTCGAGGTACTCGATGCCGTCGGCGCCGCTCTTCTCCACGTCGACCTTCGTAATCTCCTCGAGGAACTGCGGCTCGCCCTGATTCGCTTTCACGAAGTCGACGATTTTGACGATCTCTTTTTCGGAAACGTACGCGCCGTGGATGCGGCGGACGCGCGCTGTGCCGGGCGGGAGGAAAAGCATGTCGCCGTTGCCGAGGAGTTTTTCGGCGCCCTGCGCGTCGAGGATCGTGCGCGAATCGATCTTCGATGCCACCTGATAGCTGATGCGCGACGGGAAGTTCGCTTTGATCACGCCGGTGATGACGTCGACCGAGGGCCGCTGCGTGGCGATGATGAGATGGATGCCGACCGCGCGCGCTTTCTGGGCCAGACGCGTCACCGAATCTTCGACGTCCTTCGACGCCACCATCATCAGATCGGCGAACTCGTCGATGATGATGACGATGTAGACGAGCGGCTCGGGGACTTTGATCAGCTCCCCTTCCGGCCGCTTCATCGCGCGGCGATACCCATCGACGTCTTTGAGCAGCGCGTTGTACTGATCGATGTTGCGCACGCCGCATTCGGCGAGGCAGCGGTAGCGATTCTCCATCTCGTTCACGGCCCAGATCAGCGCGTTCGACGCGAGCTTCGGATCGGTGACGATCGGATGAAGAAGATGCGGGATGTCCTCGTACATCTTAAGCTCGACCATCTTCGGATCGATCATCAGCATGCGCAGTTGCTTCGGCAGCGCTTTGTAGAGGAGCGAGACGATCATCGAGTTGAGCCCGACCGATTTGCCCGCGCCCGTCGCGCCCGCAACGAGCAGATGCGGCATGCGCGCGAGGTCGGTGACGATGGCCTCGCCGTGGATGTCTTTGCCGAGGGCGAGCGTGAGGAGCGACGACTGCTGCGTGAAGGCGTCGGTGTCGATGATGTCGCGCAGCGTGATGAGCTCGCGCTTTTTGTTCGGGACTTCGATGCCGACCGTCGACGAGCCGCTGATGCGCTCGATGCGGATCGATTCAGCCTTGAGCGCCAGCGCGAGATCGTCGCCGAGGTTGACGACTTTCGCGTACTTCACGCCGGCGGACGGCTTGAACTCGAACGTCGTCACGACCGGGCCGGGGTGATAGGCGGTGACCTCGCCTTCGACCGCGAACTCTTTGCAGCGGTCTTCGATGAGGCGGCCGATGTCGAGGAACTTCTTGTGGATATCGTCGTTGATCGTGTCCTGCTTCGGCCCTTCGGTGAGCAGATCGACGGGCGGAAGCAGATCGTGCGTGAGTCTCGTATCGCGCTTCTGTGCCGGCGCTTCTTTCAACTTGCGCTGGACAGGCTTCGCCATCTGCGGCTTCGGACGCGGCGCACGAACGGCTGGCGGATCGTCGAGGTAGAGCGGATCTTCGAATTCGCCGTCGTCATCGACTGCGACCGGCCGCGACAACTTCGGCATCTCCTCCTTCTCCTCCACCTCGGCCCACAATGTCGACGGATCGTGCGAGGGTTGTTTCGACAGTTCTTCGGCGGCTTTGCGCAGATCGGCCTTCGTCACTTTGCGAATCTGGAACCGGCCGGCGCCTTTGACTTCGCGCACGATCGGTCCGGTGGCGGAAGACGAGGGCTCGTCGTTCGTGACGAGCCGCAGCGTAGGCCCGTCTTTTTCGAGATGCTTGCGGACGAGCGCCGTCTTCATCTTGTCTTTACGGCGCCGTTCGGTGAAGCGCGCCCACTGCAGCGAGAAGGCACGGCCGAGCCCGAGGAGCTTCTGATGGATGGCCATGAAGATCGCGGCGAGACTGATGCGCGTGGCCAATAGCAAGCCGACGAGCATCGCGGTGACGAGGATGATGGCCGCGCCGCTGCCGTTTAGTTTCGCCGAAGCGGCGCGGTTCAGCTCCTGGCCAAGGTACCCGCCCGATGGGATTTGCGCGCCGCGGATCCAGACCTTGCCGAACGCGAGATCGCAGAGCGGCGGCATGGCCGCGACGAGGATCACGAAGCCGATCGCCTTCGTCTGCAGGTATTCGATCTCTTTGACCCAGAAACGATTCCAGCCGACGACGAGCAGCGCGCCGGGAAAAAGCAGCGAGGCAAAGCCGAAGAACCCGACGCAAATCCAGGCGACGGTGGCGCCGTAATAACCGATCCAGTTGGCTACGCCGCTGTTCGTGGAGGTGTAAAAGGCGGAGGAGTCATCCGCGTGGTAGGTGAGAAGCGCGAGGGCGAGGCAAATACCGGCCGCCAGGATCACGATCCCGATCAGCTCCCCACCCCGTCTGCTCCTGGCAAATTGCAGAATTTCCATCACACCCGCCGCCACTTATCTGCAATTGCAGAGAGTAGCAGAAAATGCGGCGGTTGCGGGAGTGCGGTGCGCTCGCGCGGGTTGCTTGGTTGCTTGGTTGCCGGGTTGCCGGGGTTGCCCGCTTCTCCCAATCGGAGGGGCCACTCGGCAACCCGGCAACTCAGCAACCTTGGGTTTGGGCGGGTTGCTTGGTTGCTTGGTTGCTTGGTTGGCGGGTTGCCGGGTTGCCCGCTTCTCCCAATCGGAGGGGCCACTCGGAAACCTGGCAACTCAGCAACCTTGCGACTCAACTCAGCAACCCAGCAACCGCAAACTCAATATCCCGGAGGACCGTTCGAGGCCTTGCCTACGCTGAAGGAGCCCTGCATGCTGAGGTGGCCCGGGCTGCACGTCGTGATCGTGCAGTAGTAGACGTAGGTCCCTTCGGTACTGAGGGTAAGCGTTCTTTCGATTGGTGCGCCGTCCTGAGCGACCGTGAGATCGAGAAGCACATTCCCGTCCGGGTCGAGCAGATGGAAGCCGTGCGTGCTGTCGTGGGCAGAGATCTGGAAGGTGACCGTGTCGCCCGGCTTGATCGAAGCCGCCGTGATCGCCGGCGTGATGTCGATGCCCGAGGCGGTATTCGTTCCGCCGTGCTCCGAGACGACGAATACTTTTCCGGTCGGTGTCGTCGATTGCGCGACGCCTGTATCCTCGGACGCCGGAATGTACGTGGGATCTGTCGTACCGTTGTCGATGACCGATCCATACGCGACGATCGGCAGGTCGGAGGTGTAGCTGAGCCATGCGTCGCTCAGGTCCGCGCCGGCACCGCCGACTGCGTAACCGGCCAGACCAGCAGGCCCGATGACCGCATACGGCGGCATCGTCACCGTGTACTCGGTGCCGACGACGACGTTGTTCTTATCGTAGAGATGCCACGTGACGTGCGCGGCGCTGGCGTTCGGATTGGCAGCACCGACGTTCGTCCGAAACGCACCGCCAGCCGCCAGCTGAACGATGACGCCTTTCGTTTTGGCGCTCGACGCATCGACGCCGCCGACGAACTGGCCAAGGCTGCCGTTGGCCGCGACGGCGTAAATGCGCTGCGTGGCCACGAAGTCGTCATCGGATTTCAAACGAATCGCGCCCAGGCCGCTGCCGTGAAAAAGTGAGGTGACGACATCGTTGTAGACAACCATCTGCCGTTTCAACACGGTTATCGGCGTCAAGG